>NZ_VHOP01000001.1:0-170149 GCF_008704325.1 Acetobacter sp. DmW_125128
GACCATAACACTCAGGCCGCCCAATATGCCGAGGCAGGGCTCTCCGCTCCGCACATCGTCGGAACAGCTCTAAGCGCATTGGGCATCGGTGACATGCTTGAAGCGATCTTGCCAAACCGCGCAACCGGGACAAAATCTTAAGCCATGAAACGCTTTTCCATTCGTGCAGGCCTTGTGTTTGGTATGACCATGGCCCTCCTTCCGGTTGCTGGCGCTGGCATTTCCGCTCCGGCAGCTTTTGCCCAGTCTGCTCCGGCAAGTGCCGTAAGCGCGCCCATCCAGTCGCTGTACAAAGCGCTGGATCAGGTTCAGAACGCGCACAGCAACTTTGCTGACCGCAGCCAGATAGTTGCTGGCGCTGTGGATCAGGCTTACGATCTTGAAGCCGTGCTCAAGGCCTCTGTTGGCCTGCGCTATGAGAGCCTGAGCCCGAGCGACAAGCAGAACCTGCTGGCAGCGTTCCGCAACTTTACCATTGCGCGCTATGTCTCCAGCTTTAAGCCCGGTTCTGGTGCCCGCTTCACCGTTTCTCCGTCTGTTACGGATGCCCCTGCTGGCGGCGGCAAAATTGTGGAAACCCATATCGGGTCTGATGACAGCATGCCCGGTACGGCTGTGAGCTACATCATGCACAACGAAGGTGGTGCATGGAAAATTACCGATGTGCTGCTCAGCGATTCCCGCATCAGCCAGGCGGCTGCCCAGCGGTCTGACTTCAGCTCCACGCTGAACTCTGGCGGTGTGCAGGGTCTGATTAATGTGCTGAACCGCAAGGTTCAGAACTACTCCAAAGATTAAGCAGAAGCGAGAAGCAACATCGTGCGCCGCAGCAGAAAGAAAACAGCGCCCCGACGGGGCCATAAAACGGTTGAGGTGTAATGTCCGCCTTTCCGTTTCTAGCTGCGGCCAGCGCGGTGCTGGCTGTTACCGGCTGCGTGCAATCTTCTTTGGGGGCGGGCCTTCTGGCCCGTTTCCGCCGCAAGGAGCACAAGCCGGTTGTTCTTAAAAACAGCCCGCCGGTTACAGTTTTAAAGCCTCTTTATGGTTCTGAACCCCTGCTGGAAGAAGCGTTAGAAAGCTTTTGTACGCAGGATTACCCGCAAGTTCAGATTCTGTTTGGTGTGCGGGATGCAGATGATCCGGCCATAGCCATTGTGCGCCGCCTGCAAGAACGCCACCCGGAACTGGATATGGATCTGGTGGTTAACCCCGTGCTGCACGGGCTAAACCGCAAGATCAGCAACCTGATAAATATCCTGCCACAGGCCAAGCACGATATTCTGGTTATTTCCGATTCTGATATTCATGTCAGCCCGGATTATCTTCAACATATTGTGGCCGGGCTGAGCAAACCCAACACAGGGTTGGTAACAACCCTATACGCGGGGCTACCAGCACGGCGCACCGTGGTGCAGATGCTGGCCGCTTGCCAGATCAACCACAACTTTCTGCCCGGCGTGATTCTTTCCCGCTATTTGGGGCGGCAGGATTGTCTGGGCGCCACCATGGCCCTGCGGCGTGAAACGCTGGAACAGGTGGGTGGGTTGGAAGCCCTGTTGCCGCATGTAGCGGATGATGCCCTGCTGGGCCGCCTTGTACGCCAGTTAGGCATGGATATTACCATTGCCGACTGCCTAACATGGACCACCATTGCCGAATCCAATTTTACAGAATTGTTAAAGCACGAGTTAAGATGGGGCCGCACAGTCTGCACGCTTGCACCGGCGGGCTATGCGGCTTCTTCAATCCAGCTTCCACTGTTCTGGGCTACGTTGGTGGTTCTGTTCCAGCCCCACGCAGCGTGGACACTCCCTTTTTTCTGGGGTGTATGGGGCTTTCGCTGCCTTACCGCGTTAGTAATAGACCGCACTGTAGGGTCTCGCCCGCTTTGGCCACTTCTGCTTTTGCCTGTGCGGGACTGGCTTTCCGCCGCCATTATGGTGGGCAGCGCCAGCGGCACAGAAGTGCATTGGCGGGGGCAGACCATGCATGTGGCCCCTCACCCGGTTGGGCCTCCTTCCTCTGGTGGTCTTTCCGCCAGACAGTAAACCCCGGTGCACGCAACACTTGCCTTCTGCTAACAGCCCAGAGTAAATCCCTCAGCTAAATGACCATGGAAGCCTTGCAGACCGCTTTTTTGCCGGCTCCAACCGCTTCACGCCCTTGTCAGGATAAAAACCGATGACGATGAGAACACTTTTCCTGCAGCCTCCGACTTTTGACGGTTTTGATGGTGGCGCAGGCTCGCGCTATCAGGCGCGGCGCGAAATCAAGTCCTTCTGGTATCCGACATGGCTGGCCCAGCCCGCAGCAATGGTTGAAGGCAGCCGCCTGATTGATGCCCCGCCAGCAGGTATCGGCATGGAACCGATTCTGGAAGATGTAAAAAACCGCGATCTGGTTATCCTGCACACCTCCACCCCATCCTTCGCAAAGGATGTGGAAGTGGCGCAGATGCTTAAAGACGTAAACCCCAACCTGAAAATCGGGATGGTGGGTGCAAAGGTTGCTGTTCAGCCAGAAGAAAGCCTGCTGAAAGGCGCGCCAATTGATTTTGTGGCCCGCAATGAATTTGATTACACAATCAAGGAAATTGCCGAAGGCCGTGACTTCAAGGATGTAGATGGCATTACATGGCGCAACAAGGATGGCGAAATTATTGCCAACCGTGACCGCGCCATGATTGAAGACATGGACAGCCTGCCCTTCGTTACCGAAGTGTACAAGCGGGATCTGCGTATTGAGGACTACTTTATTGGGTACCTCATGCACCCCTACATTTCCATCTACACGGGCCGTGGCTGTAAATCCCGTTGCACGTTCTGCCTGTGGCCGCAAACAGTGGGGGGCCATCGCTACCGCACACGCAGCCCGCAGCACGTTGCGGCTGAAATTCGTCTGGCCAAGCAGTACTTCCCGCAGGTGAAAGAGTTCTTCTTTGATGATGACACCTTCACCGATGACCTGCCACGTGCAGAAGCCATTGCGCGTGAGCTGGGCAAGCTGGGTGTTACATGGTCTTGTAACGCAAAAGCCAATGTGCCGCGCGAAACACTGAAAGTGCTGCGTGATAACGGCCTACGCCTGCTTCTGGTTGGGTATGAAAGCGGCAACCAGCAGATCCTTCATAACATCAAGAAGGGTATGCGCGTTGAAGTGGCGCGTGAGTTCACCAAAAACTGCCACGAACTTGGTATTAAAATCCACGGCACCTTCATTCTGGGCCTGCCGGGTGAAACCAAGGAAACCATTCAGGAAACCATCCGCTTCGCGCAGGAAATCAACCCGCACACGTTGCAGGTTTCCCTTGCTGCGCCATATCCGGGCACGGCCCTGCACAAGCAGGCCACGGAAAACGGCTGGCTGGATGAAAACAACGCAGAGCTTCTGGATGATAAGGGCGTGCAGATTGCACCGCTGCATTACCCGCACCTGTCCCACACAGAAATCTTCAGCAGCGTGGAAGACTTCTACAAGAAGTTCTATTTCCGTGCGCCCAAGATTGCCTCCATTCTGGGTGAAATGGTGCGGTCTCCGCAGATGATGAAGCGCCGCCTGCGTGAAGGTGTGGAATTCTTCCAGTTCCTTAAGAACCGTAAGGACGCTGCGTAACCCACGCATGCCACATGGGCGGGGGCAAAATGTCTCCGCCCATGACATGTGCCCCCTGCCGGTGCTAGATACAGCCGGAGCAAGATCAGGGGTTCTGTTATGAAACGCGCCATTATCTCTGCCGATGATTTCGGCATGTCGGTTGAAGTGAATGAGGCAATTGAAATTGCCCATCGCAATGGCCTGCTTTCAACAGCCAGCCTCATGGTTGCGGGTGAGGCTGTAGATGATGCCATAGAACGGGCCAAACGCCTGCCTACCCTAAATGTTGGCCTGCACCTTGTGGTGATAGAAGGCCCGGCTGTGCTGCCCCATACCAGCCTGCCGCTGATTACTCAGCCAGATGGATGGTTTTCATCCTCTCAATTTGGCTTGGGGGTGGATTACTTTTTCCGCCCGGAAGGACGCCGAGAACTGGAAGCCGAAATTACCGCCCAGTTTGAAGCCTTCCGCCGCACCGGCCTGCGGCTAGACCATGCCAACGCCCACAAACACATGCACCTGCACCCCACGGTTGGGCACCTGCTTATAACCATTGGCAAACGCTATGGGCTCAATGCCGTGCGCGTGCCGCTAGAACCGCCCGAACCCCTTTACGCCGCTGGCACCTATACAGATACGCTGGGTGATGCTGCCCTCCGCCGGTGGACAAGCCTTTTGCGCCATCAAGCCCATGCCGCTGGCATGAAAACAAATGACTGGTGCTTTGGGCTGGCATGGAGCGGCCACATGACAACAGACCGCGTGGCCGCACTGGCTGCACATCTGCCCGAAGGTGTTTCTGAAATCTACTTCCACCCCGCCACACATAAAAACGCTTTGCTGCAAAGGCTGATGCCAACTTATGAGCAGGAAGCCGAATTCAAAGCTTTGTGTTCTCCGGGCTTTCGGGCCGGGCTGGAACATGCCCATGCGCAGCTATGTGGCTGGCAGGATTTAAAGATGCCGCAGGACAATGTGCCACCTGTTGCAAAATTACCGTTATAACAAAAAATACATTCCGATATTGGCTTTTGTTTCATTATTATCGTATTTTAGGAAATATTATTACAAATCCTAGCTTGACCACACAGATTGCTTCTGTTTGTGATGAGGGGCCAACAACCAAAAACAACAATAATGGTTTGTCCCATGTCTTGCATCTTAAGCCCTCGCGCTTTGCGTTCATCCGCTGCCTTTGCGCTAAAAGGTGAATTGTCCGGCTATCTGCGCTGGCTCACCATGCTGCCTTAAACAGACAGGCTGGCTCTACGGAGCTTTTTCCTTACCAGCATTGTGGTCAACATTTCCGACACTCATGATTTTGCGGGAAGCGGAATGACTTTTTTAAAAACATGCCGCTATAAAGCGGAGCATGATATGCCCGGGCGTGCATCTCCTACCGCCCTTTCTGTGCTGCTTGCAGGCTGCGCGGCTGTTGTATTGCCTGTTGGCGCGCACAATGCAGCACAAGCGCAAAGCACCGCCACATCTCCGCTTACGGCCCAAACAGCCGTAGCACCTGTATCCGATGCCATTATTACGCCGGGAAACAACAAGGTGCACGCCGCCCCGGCAAAGGCAGCACGCCCGCTGGATGCAGAATCCCTCGGCCCGGATCTCAACGCCATTCGTCGGCCGCCCAACACGCCTATTCCGCCCAGCAGTGTGCCTGTTCTGCCGTTTCCCGGTATGGCCACCATGAGCGTGCAGCCTGTAGGGCCATCGGGGGATGCCTCGGCTTTTCATAAGGTGGAACTGGATTCCATCCTGCCCACAGAAGGCCCATCCCGCATGTTGCCCCCCAATCTGGATGCACTGCGGGATACGGATCTGAACGATCCGTACTACGTGCCCACGGCGGGATCTGGCGCGCTTATTCCGCAGCTTGCCCCTTTCCGGAACCGGCTGCGTGAAAAAGGCTTTACCTTTTCCTTTACTTATAAAGGGGAAGCCAATGGCCTGTTTGCCGGGGGCCGCCCAGGTCAAAAAGGCACAAGCTATGTGCATGAGCTTACCCTTCAGACCATTTTCGATCTGGGTAAAATGAACCCCAGTCTGGGCGGGTGGTCTGTACATGCACTGGTGATGGAACGCGCCGGTAAGGCTATTCAGAGCACGCGCGTGGGCGAATCCTACGTTGGTTTGCAGGAAGTGTATTCTCTTTCCGGCAACGTGGTGGCTCACTTGGTGGATTTGTACGCTGAAAAGAAATTCCGCAACAACACGCTGGATGTCATTTTCGGGCGTATGTCACTTACCCATGTGTTTGCCACATCACCTCTGCTCTGCTCGTTCATGGTTACCTGTTCTGCGCCTGTGGCCATCAAACAAAATCCGGGCATGAGCGTGTATCCAAAAGCCACATGGGGGGCGCGTATCCGCTTCCGCCCCACATGGGATACAGCTATCCAGATTGGCGCATATTCTGTTGGCGCGCTCAACGAAAACCCCTCTGGCTGGGCATGGGGGGCAGAACACGCCACCGGTATTTCCTTGCCCATCGAATTTACGTGGCAGCCCTTTTTAACGCGTAACCGTCTGCCGGGGCATTATGTGCTGGGCTACGCGCATGACACCACGCGTTATGCCGATAAAATTGGTTCGGCCCTGCCAAGCGCTGTTGCCGCACAGGTGCCCGGCGCACGCTCCGCCCCGTCTGACATGTTCTGGCTGGAAGCAGACCAGATGGTGTATCGCCTTGGTGGGCGTAATATGATGGCCGGTGGCTACCTGATGGGCGGCTACATCCACGTAACCCCGCGCGCCGTAAATGTGTCCGACCAGCTTTATGGCGGTATTTCCCTTGTAGGGGTTATTCCCTCCCGCATGACAGACCGTCTGGGCATGATGTTTTCATGGTACAAGGTCAGCAACCGGCGGCGGCAGAGTGAACAACTGGCGCTGGATGGCGGATACGGCCTGCCAAGCGGTGTGTACGGCGTGCAGCATTCGTCTGATGTGATTGAGGCTTATTACGGTATTGATGCCCTGCCCGGCCTGCTGGTGCAGCCAGAGTTCCAGTATATGATACACCCCGGCGAAACACATAAAATCCGCAATGCGGGCATGATGGGCCTTAAGGTTATTGCCAACCTCTAGCAGGTTTTGTCCATCCATATGCAGTCTGCCCTAGTCAGGGCGGGCTGCCTCTGCTAGTCAGCCTGTCGAACGTTCAACCTACGCGACTGGCCTGCTGCATACCGGCATGACTGATACGCCCGAAAAAACATCTTCCGGCCCCCGCCTTTCCTCTAAAGCGGAAGCTGCCCGCGCCGAGCGCATGGCCCGGCAGGCTGCGGCGCTGCGTGCAAACTTGCGCCGCCGCAAGGAACAGGCACGCACCCGGCAGGACACAACAGATTCTGCCATCCCCACCAGTTCTGAACCCGGCGCACAAAACCGCCACCCTACCGGAGAAGATAAGACATGCCCGTGATGCCAGACACATGGATCCGCCAGATGGCACAGGACCACGGCATGATTGAACCGTTTGTGGAAAACCAAAAGCGCGAAGGCGTTATTTCCTACGGTCTTTCCTCCTACGGGTATGATGCCCGCGTGGCTGATGATTTCCGTATTTTTACGGATGTAAACAACGCCATTGTAGACCCCAAAAACTTCAGCCCGGATGGCTTTGTTTCCCGCCGGGCCGATGTGTGCATTATTCCGCCCAACAGCTTTGTGCTGGCCCATACGATTGAATACTTCCGTATCCCGCGTGATGTACTGGTAGTATGCTTGGGTAAATCCACCTATGCGCGCTGCGGCATTATCGTCAACGTCACCCCTTTAGAACCAGAATGGGAAGGACAGGTAACGATCGAGATCAGCAACACCACGCCGTTGCCTGCACGCATTTATGCCAATGAAGGCATTTGCCAGTTTCTGTTCTTTAAGGGTGAAAGCCCGTGCGAAGTAAGCTACGCAGATCGGGCCGGTAAGTATATGGGCCAGCGTGGCGTTGCCACCCCGCGGATGTAAGAGAGACCATGGATCGTTTCATCATCCGGGGCGGACGCCCCCTGCACGGCGAAATTACCATTGGCGGTGCCAAAAACGCAGGCCTGAAGCTGCTGGTAGCTGGGCTGCTCACATCTGAACGGCTGGTGCTTTCCAACGTGCCGCGCATTGCCGATATTGGCACCATGCGCGCCCTGTTGCGCCAGCATGGGTTGGAAGTGGAAGACGTAAATGGAGATGGCTCCACCATTTCCGTTGGTGGTGACATTACCAATACCGAAGCGCCGTACGATATTGTTTCCAAAATGCGTGCATCCATTCTGGTACTTGGCCCACTGCTGGCCCGCTGCCATGAAGCCCGTGTTTCACTCCCCGGTGGGTGCGCCATTGGCACACGGCCTGTAGATATGCACCTAAAGGGGCTGGAAACTCTGGGTGCAGAAATTACGCTGGAAAACGGCTATATTCATGCCCGCGCCCCCAAGGGGTTGAAGGGTGAGCGCGTTATTCTGCCGTTTGCCTCTGTTGGGGCTACGGAAAATATCATGATGGCCGCCACCCTTGCCAAAGGGCGCACGGAAATTGTGAATGCCGCGCGTGAGCCGGAAATGGTGGATCTGGCCAACTGCCTGAACGCCATGGGTGCACGCATTTCTGGAGCAGGCACCGGCACCATTACCATTGATGGCGTAGAAGCCCTGCACGGTGCAAATCACCGTATTATGCCAGACCGTATTGAATGCGGCACCTATGCCTGCGCCGCCGCTATTACCGGGGGTGACCTACGCCTGGTTGATGGGCATGTAGACCATCTGGGCGCTGTGGTGCGTGCGCTGGAAGAAACCGGCGTGGAAGTAACGCAGGAAGGCAACGTTATGCGCGTGCGCCGCACTGGCGCGCTACGTGGCATTGATATTATGACAGAGCCCTACCCCGGTTTCCCTACAGATATGCAGGCCCAGTTCATGGCGCTGCTTTCTGTGGCCGAAGGGGCCTCCATGATTACGGAAACCATTTTCGAAAACCGTTTCATGCATGTGCCAGAGCTAAACCGCATGGGCGCACGCATTAACGTGCATGGGTCTTCCGCCATTATCCGCGGTGTGCACAGCCTTTCTGGCGCACCTGTTATGGCAACAGATTTACGGGCTTCTTTCTCTCTCATTCTGGCAGGGCTTGCCGCGCATGGGGAAACCATCCTCAGCCGCGTGTATCACCTAGACCGAGGGTATGAGGCTGTAGAACGCAAACTGGCAGCCTGTGGCGCACAGATTGAGCGCGTGCGGGACTAAGCCAAAACCCAACGGGCCAAGTTTGAAAAACGGGTGGTGGCCGCAATGCCCCACCCGTTTTTCTATTCAGGCTTCGGACGCTGTTTCCTCACTTACGGCAAAGCCTATCAGGCCGCCTATAACAGCAATAAGGCCCGCATAATCTGCTATTCCAAGTGAAATGCTGCCCAACAGCAGGGCTTCCCCCACCAACGTAAAACCCACTTCTCCCGCCTGTGTGGCATCTACGGCAGCAATCAAATACGGATCTGAAGATAGATTGCGCGCATAGGTGAACAAGGGCGTGGCCAAACAGCCTGCAAACAATGCAATAAGGCCCGTGGATGTTATCTGCCCCATATCTGGCAATGGGGGGCGCACCAGCAGCAACAGGGCCGCAAAAAACGGTAGAGCGCCGAGTGTCATTAACAAAACAGCAGCCAGGGGGTCTTGCAACAATGCAGCATGTGGGCCAGCCTGATGGCGGAACCGATTAAGCAACTGGTTACCAATGGGGTAACAGAACGCCGCCACCAGCAACGGCACCACGCCAGAGGCAATTTGTGCCAACGGCACGCCAGCTTCCAACCGCCCTGCATTGAGAATAACGATACCCGCAAAAATAAGCACCAAAAACGCCACACCGCGTAAAGGCACCTTGCCGCCAAAGGCCCATAACACGATAGGCGTAGCCAAAATGGTGCTTTGCCACGTGGCGGCAACTATCCAGCCGGGAGCATGATTGGCCGCAAAGCAACAGCAGGCGTAAAAGACACCATACCCAATACCGCCTGCCACCAGCCAGAAGCGCAGCTTTTGCCAGAACAGGCGCCAGATTGCCGCCACCCAGCGCGGGCCTTTGGCCACAAAGCCCCATGCCAACAGCAGAAAAGCGGTTTCAATATAACGGAGTGCGGCACTCCACACCCAATGCCCACCATGCAGGCTGATAGACCGATTAAGCACAAAGGTGACAGAAAACAGGGCCGAGGCAATTAACCCCAACCCAATAAGCCGGGGAGCCCCCGCACCACCATGCCGCATATCTGCACCATCCAAAATAGGCGCTACCGCTGTGTTGTTATCCGCCATATCTGCGCCACCTGTTTTATAACCACAGCCTTTTTCAACCATAGGCAGGCCAGAACCTGCCCTTACATTCTGTGCGATGTGTTAACGAATAATACAAGAGCGCAATGCTTGGGCTGCACATACAAAAAAGCCGGAGCAGGCTGATACCCGCTCCGGCTTTTTTAAAAACGCTGTTTTTCAGGTAGGCGGGATTAGTCTTCCCACCACACGGAAAGCGTGCGCACGCCCTGCGCACCACGCACCAGAACACCCTGAATATCAGCCGTGGCGGAAGGCCCGCTCATTAGCACGCCGTAATTGGCGGTGTGGAATTCTGGGCGATCTATATAAGCGGTGTGCATGTTTGCGGTTAGATTTTTGGGGGAAAGAATAACCACAATATGCTGTGTCAGATGCGCGGCGGAGTTTAGGCTGTTCAGCTGCGCTTCGCTCAAATAGATGGAGCCCATTTCGGCAATACCGAAAGGTGAGCGCACAACCAGCACATCCACCGAGGCCGCCTGCTGTGGGGAATCCAGATCTTCAATCCGGATTGTGCCTTCAAAATCCGGCACAGCAGAGCAGATAACCTTGGAATCCGGAAAGGTGCGGGCAATAGCTGTTGCCAGCGTATCGTTTTCCTGCCGTTCCAGAACCTGACCGCCAATAATTTGCAGGCTGTTTTCAAAACGCGCCTTGCCTGCATCCATATCACCCAGCTTGGCAACGGGG
Source organism: Acetobacter sp. DmW_125128 (assembly GCF_008704325.1). Taxonomy (NCBI): domain Bacteria; kingdom Pseudomonadati; phylum Pseudomonadota; class Alphaproteobacteria; order Acetobacterales; family Acetobacteraceae; genus Acetobacter; species Acetobacter sp. DmW_125128. Next base: position 10,629 of record NZ_VHOP01000001.1, read on the forward strand.
GGGAGTGGATGGGCGGTGGGGTCTGGGCGGTTATCCCGCAAACGGGCTAGAATGGCATCACGCGAGCTCATGCTTTTTCCCTTTCCTTCTGTATGTTCAGGCGGTTTTTCTTGTACCAACTGTTGAAGGTGGTTTTTACGGGGTGCGGCAGTTCACGGTGCTTGCCCCACGGGTTCAGCCAGTTATACAGCACAAAGCGCGGCATGGTGCTAAGGGCCACCTCCGTACCGTTAATGGCGGCACGGTATAGCTTGGGCTGGCCCATAAGCTTGCCCGCCATGTGCATGATCTCACGTTTTACAAACGGCAGTTCATGATGTTCGGCCAGCACGCGCCGCCATTTATAAAGCTGCTCGTGAATATTGATCTTAACCGGGCAAACATTGGTGCAGCTTCCGTTCATGGTGGAAGCAAACGGCAGCGTGCTGTATTTACGCTCGTTAAAGGTCGGATCAATAATTGCGCCAATCGGGCCAGAATACACAGCGCCGTAAGACAGCCCACCGGAGCGACGATACACCGGGCAGGTGTTCATACACGCACCGCAGCGAATACACTTAAGCGATGTCCAGAAATCCTGCATGCCAAGGCGGTGTGAACGTCCATTATCCACCAACACCACATGCATTTCGCTCCCCTTTTGCGGGCCACGGAAATGCGTGGTGTACTGCGTGATAGGAGAGCCCAACGCACTGCGGGAAAGCAGGCGGATAAACACCCCCATATCCGCCATACGCGGCACAAGGCGTTCGATCCCGATAGTGGCAATATGCAGCCCCGGCACGGTAGCGCTTAGATCTGCATTGCCTTCATTGGTGCAAACAACAAAGGAGCCCGTTTCCGCCACAACAAAGTTGCCGCCTGTCATCCCCGCATCAGCAGACAGAATAACCGGACGCGCGGCCAAACGCTGCTGCCATGCCAAAGACTGCGCGCTATTGTCGTTCGGATCTGTGTGATAGTGCTCGGCAAAAATCTTGGCCACGTCTGGTATCAGCTTATGCACGGCTGGCACCACAATGTGGCTGGGCATCTGGTTATCCAACTGCTGGATACGTTCACCAAGGTCTGTCTCGGTAACTGTAACGCCGCGTGGTTCCAGATATTCGCGCATCTGGCATTCTTCGGTCACCATCGACTTACTTTTGATAAGTGATTTGGCGCCGTGTTTTTCCAGAATTTCGCCAACAATGCGGTTGTGTTCCGCGCCATCGGCTGCCCAATGAACGTGAATACCGTTCTTTTTGGCGTTGGCTTCAAACTGCTCCAGATATTCGGGCAAATTGGCCAGCGTGTGTTCTTTTATCTGGGAGGCACGGGTGCGCAGTTCCTGCCATTCTGGCAGAATGTGCATCTGCTCATCGCGCTTCTGGCGCAGGTCCCACAAGCGTTCATCATGAAAACTTTCATGCGCAACGTCTTCAATGAACTTTTCAGCCGCTAGAGCGTGATTGACTGGTTTAACCTTCATTCCCGTGCTCCATTCAGAATTTCAGCAATATGAATGAAGCGGATGGGAACCCCAGCCCGTTCCGCACACCCTTGCTGGTGCATCATGCAGGACGTATCGGCAGAAACAATGTATTCCGCCCCGGCTTTGTGATGATCTGTTACCTTATCCACCCCCATTTTGGCGGAAACGGCTTCTTCCGTAACCGAGAAGGTGCCACCAAAACCGCAGCATTCATCTGGCCGTTTGGGATGCGCAAAGGAAATGCCTTTCACTTTGGAAAGCAGATCCATCGGTTTGGAAAAGAACGGCTCACCCAGTTCAGACATGCTGGCCGTGCGCAGGGCGCGCAGGGTGCCGCAGCTATTATGCAGGCCCACCTTATGCGGGAATTCCGCCCACGGGAAATTGTCTACCTTCAGCACATCGTGCAGAAATTCCACCAGTTCAAAGGTGTTTTCACGCACATGCCGCACTTCATCCGTTTGCGGAATGGCATCAAAGTTGTCCCGCACATGGTGGGTACAACTGCCAGACGGCATAACAATGGCATCGTATTTGGCAAAGAGTTTGACAAACAGTGCCTCAGCAGAGGCAGCATCCCGGTTACAGCCTGAATTGGCCATTGGCTGGCCACAGCAGGTTTGTTCCATGGGGTATTCTACATCCTGGTCCAGCTTTTCCAGCAGTTGCAGCGTGGCAATCCCTGCGTTTGGATAAAACGCATCTATGTAACAAGGAATAAACAACCCGATTTTCATACGCACCCCCGGTTTTTGCAGCCTGACACTCTCAGCCCGCTGCAATCATAATTTCAACAAGCGCGGGGCCATCGGTCGCTAATGCTGCTTCCAGCGTAGGCGCAATATCCGCCGCCCGTGTTACTCTGCTGGAAGGCACCCCCATGGACCGGGCCAGAGCCTGATAGTCTATTTTTGGATCAACAATATCCATGGCGGGATATGTACCTTCCTGCGCAGAGATATAGTTGTTTTGCTGCCGCATGAAGTTCTTGAGCACATTGTACTCGCAATTGTTCATCACAACAAAAGTAACGGGCAGCTTTTCGTGTGCGGCTGTCCACAAGGCCTGTGGGGAATACAGGGCTGCCCCATCCCCCACCAATGAAACAACCCTGTCCCGCCCAAGGCCAAGTGAGGCCCCAACAGCCGCAGGCATGCCCCAACCCAGTGCTCCACCGCGCAGGAAGGAATACTGGGCAGACCATGCACTTTCTAAAAACAACCGCACATCGGATGAAGTGGCAATGGCCTCATCCACAATGGCAATATCCGGGCCAATGGCGCGCACCGTCTCCCACGCGGCAACGCGAGGGGAAATAACGGCATCTACCGGATGGGCCAGCACCTCTGCCACGGCCTGCGCACGCTGCGCGCGGCGGGCTTCTGCCACCTTCTGGCCCGATGCCGCATAGGCAGCACGCTGCGGGGCTGCCGCCTGCTGCAACATAGGCAACAACGCCTGCAAGGATGCGCGAATATCCCCCACCACGGAAAGCGGTGTCCAAAACGTGCGCCCCAGATCTCGCACATCGGAAGACATCTGATACACCGCACAGGATGGCGGCAGGGCCGGGCCTTCTGTGTACAGAATGGTGATAAGGGATTTGCCACCCAATGCGAAAATGGCATCGTATCCGCTTAGCTTTTCTGCAATGCCCGTGGCTTGTGTGGGCAGATTACCGCACCACAACGGATGCGCCGTGGCAAACGGAATGCGTGATGGCCATGAAGAACCATAAACCGGCGCACCCAAACACTCTGCCACAGCGGCCACTTCTGCTGCGGCATCCGAGGCATAGACCTCATCCCCCGCAATAATGGCCACCTTGCCGGGGCGCAGGGATGTAAGGGCACGCGCCAGTTCTGGCAGCCCCCCCGCTACGGCCTGACGGTTGATATTGGAAGGTTCACCAATATCAACACTGCTCATTTCTTCCATCACATCCATGGGGAGTGACAAAAAAACCGGCCCTGTAGGGGCTGCTGTGGAATCATGAAAAGCGCGGCGCAGTAAAACAGGAAGTTGATCTGCATGGGCCACTTCCTGCGCCCATTTTACGGCGGGGCGGGCAATCTGCACCAGATCACCAAATAAAAGTGGATCAGAAATAGTGTGGCGGGAATCCTGCTGCCCGGCAGTAACCACTAATGGGGTTTGAGAAACACTGGCATTAAGCAGATTGCCCATGCCATGGCCCAACCCGCCTGCTGTGTGCAGATTTAAAAAAGCCGGTTTACGGGCAGCCTGCGCGTACCCATCGGCCATAGCCACCACGCTGGCTTCCTGAAGGCCCAGAACGTAATGCACGTTGGGCACTTCTAACAGAGCATCTATAAGCGGCAGTTCCGTGGTGCCGGGGTTGCCGAATATGTATTCAACCCCTTCACTTCGCAGCACTTCCAGCAAAACCGCTGCACCACGCCGGGTTTTGCCGCCTGCCATTTCTACAGATGTTACTGCCATTACGCCTGCCCCCTATTCTGCCGTTTTGGCAACTGTGCCACAGCCTGCGCATTGGCACACGCGCCATTGCCCAACTGTATATACACTTTGCACGGCTGAAAGGATTTGTTCATACCCCTACTCTGAATAGACTGGCAGAAATATGCAGGGGAATTCACAATCAGGCAGACTGTTAACATCTGCATTGCTGGCCCGGATTTCTGTCATGCTGCGCTGCCCTTTCTGGCAGCCTAAACTGCTACGCCGCTTGTTATAACAAAATATGGCATTTTGCAAAACAGGCGGCGCGCACATCAGCAGAAAAATCTGGCCTGCGTTTTTTGCGCAGCTTTACGCTGCGGCACTCGTTTCACCCAACTGAGCCAATGGCTGCATGAGCAAATGGTTGTGGGAATAATCTACCGGCACAGCAATAACCACCGGGCCTTCTACATCCATAGCCGTGCGCAGGGCCTGACGCACTTCGTCTTCCGTGGTGGCGTTAATGCCCGTTGCGCCACAGGATTCTGCATATTTTGCAAAATCAATGGGGCCAAAGTTCACGCCGGAACCACGGCCATATTTCTTCTGCTCCTGCATTTCCACCATGTTATAGGCTTCATCAATCCAAACCATGTGGATCAGGTTGCACTTCAGGCGCACAGCCGTTTCCAGCTCCATGCTGGACATCATGAAGCCACCATCACCAGAAATAGACAGCACTTTCTGTGCCGGGTTCAGCAGGCTTGCGGCAATACCCCACGGCAGGCCCACACCCATTGTTTGCTGACCATTACTAATAAGCACCTGGCGCGCCCGGAAGGACAGCAGATAACGTGCCAGCCAGATATGGAAGGTGCCCATATCCAGGCACAGTGTCATATCCGGAGTTACAAACTGTTCCAGCTCACGCACGATCTGGAGCGGGTGCACGGCATTGTTGCTGGTGCTGCGGGCTTCCAGCAGCGCGGTGGTACGGGCTTTTTTGTAGCCTTCCAGAACAGTTTCCAGTTCTGGCGCACGGGTTAGCTTGCCTGCATCTTTTGCCAGCACTGTTAGCGTTGGCGCAATTTCACCAATCAGCTCAATAGCTGGAACGTAGGCGTTATCCAGTTCTGCGGGAACGATATCTACGTTAATGATCTTGCGGTCATCATTCACGTTCCACAGCCACGGATCGTATTCTACCGGGTTGTAGCCAATAGCCACAACCACATCGGCTTCGTGCAGAAGCTGGTCACCATGCTGGTTGCGGAACAAGCCAACGCGGCCACCAAAACGATCCACCAGATCTTCAGAAACCGCACCCGCAGCCTGATAGGTGCCCACAACCGGCACGCCTGTTGCTTTTACAAAAGCGCGCACGCCATCTGCCACATCTGGGCGGCTGGCCAGCATGCCCAACAGAACCACAGGACGCTTGGCGTTTTTCAGCATGGTTGCGGCTTCTGCAATCACATCAGCCGGGGCACCGCCAACGCGCGGCAGCGGACGGCCAGCCAGAACCGGCGCCTGTGCAGGCATGGACAGCACATCCATAGGCGTGCTGACAAAAGCTGCACCGGGGCGGCCACCTTCTGCAAAGCGGAAAGCATTGGCCATCACTTCAGAAATCGCAACCGGGGTTGTCAGCTCTACACTGTATTTGGTGATGGGCTTAAACAGGTTGACCGTATCCATGGTCTGGTGCGTCAGCTTCAGGCGGTCTGCCAGTTTTACGGCGCCACCAATAGCCAGCACCGGGTCGCCTTCTGAATTGGCGGTGGCAAGGCCGGTTACAAAGTTGGAAGCACCGGGGCCGGATGTGGCAATGCACACGCCTGCCTTACCTGTCAGACGGCCAAGGCCACCTGCAATAAAAGCTGCGTTTTGTTCATGCCGCGTGACAACGGTGGTGATGGAGGAATCCACCAGCGCATCAAACAGACGATCCACCTTAGCACCCGGAATACCGAACACGTGCTTAACGCCGTGGGCTTCCAGATTTTTGACAATAAGCTCCGCACCGCACTGAGCGGCGTTGTCTGCCGGATTGGTCATTTGAGTTCTGTCCTGCAAAAACTGGGCTGTCAGAAAGCTATTTTTCAGCAGCCCCGTTAAAAATATTCAGCGAATGGAGGCTCAGCCGCCTTCAGCAATACGGATCGCTTCGCTCAGGCTTTCGGGGTTCAGATCCGCCTTGGCAAACTGTTCCGTACGGGGCAACTGAATTTCCAGATCGGAAATGGAGGCCACTTCAAGCTGACCGCGCACAAGGCGATATTCTGTAACGTGCCCGCCACGTTTGCTATCTTCAGAAAGGAAGTGCAGGTGGTAGCCCGCAACATTCACGCCCTGCATGTAAACCGGGGTGCGGAAGCCAATCATGGTGCCCATAACGTTTTCCATGGTGCAGGTGGGCTGCTTTTTCACCACTTCCAACATATGCGGATACGGCTTGCACTGGCAGAACACCGTGCGGGTATCAACGCGCTGGAATTCACCCGTAAAGCGAATGGCGCCAAACAGGTTGGGGTTACCCAGCAGGCTATCCACCAGCTCTTCAAACGTTTCCTTGGTTTTGGGGGAATCGATGGTAACTTTTTTTTCCGGTTCAAAATAAGTTACGCATGCAAAAGGCGTTTTAAGAGAACCGGGCACTTCTGCGGCCAAACCTTCTGCACGAAACTGGCGCACAACGCCGTCCGTCACAATCATTTCGCCATCTAGTGCGTTAAAGGTGCCAAGGCCGAAGTTACCGTGCTGGAGCAGCTCATCCAGCGTGGTTTCACCATCATACACCGCATCCAGCAGGGCTGCCATGGTAGAGGTCTGGTACAAACGGTTTGTAACAGGCTTTTTCAGCACGCCGTTACCAAGGGCAGAAGAGCGGACATCCATGTCCATCACCGACTGTTTTTTCATGCTGCATACTCCCACAAACGCATGGTGGTTTAAGTTCGTTTCGCACGCACGTTATAACAGTGGCAGCCAGTCTTCCAATATATATTGAACACGTTATCCATATGCATTACATATACCATATGGATATCAGGCACCTGCGCTACTTCGTAACCGTTGCTGAGCATGGCAGCATTACCCGTGCCGCAGAGGCACTGGGTATTGAGCAACCCCCACTTAGCCAGCAAATCCGCCAGCTTGAGCGCAATTTGGGCGTAACGCTGTTTGAGCGGCAGACTCGTGGCATGAAGCTGACAGAAATTGGCGAAGTGCTTTTGCCCCGTGCCCGCACAATTTTGGATTTGCAGGCACAATTTCTTTCCACGGCAGAAGGTTTGGCGCGGGGGGAAAGAGGGCATATTCGCGTCGGGCTGGCGGGGGCTGTGCCACTGTTGCCGGTTATTCCGCTCACCATCCGCCGGTTTCGGGAAATGGCGCCCGATGTCACCCTCTCTTTGGAAGAAAGCAACACCCCAGCCCTTTGCGCAGCATTGCACGAACCCAGCGTGGATATTGCCATTATCCGCCCGCCGTTTACCGACCCCTCACGCCTTTCGGTTTTTCATCTGCTGGATGAACCTACGGTTATTGCCCTGCCCCGCGGGCACAGGCTGGCAAAGGAGCCGGTGATCAGTTTGGATATGGTGGCGGATGATCCGCTAATTATCTTCCCGCGTGAGTTGGGGCCGGGCTTTCATGATGCTATTTTGTCGGCTTATCAGCTTGCTGGCGTTACCCCTACAATGGGGCAGCAGGCCCCACAAATTGCAGGCACCGTGCCTTTGGTGGCAGCGGGGCTTGGGGTTTCTGTTGTGCCGCGCTCGCTCAGCCAGATTCATGCAGGCGGGGTAACGTTTCATGCCATTAGCGAACCAGCCCCCCGCGCCACGCTTGCGGTTGCCATACGCACCGGGCAGAACATGCCGCTGGTTACGCGGTTTGTAACGGTGTTGCGCACGGCCTGCCGCAAGTGGGAGCAACGCCAGCATGACACCGCCCCCTTTGCAGATTCGGAAAACCTCTAACCGCCTTAGCCCTGCTGCGGGCGATACGGCACAGATGCCCGTGGCAGACCATCTTCTATGGGCATATCCGCATGGCGAGACCACTCGTTCCATGATCCCATATAAATGCGCAGCTTGGTAAATCCGGCAGAAGCCAGCGCCACATAGGTATTGGCTGCGCGTGCGCCCTTAAAACAGTAGATGATAATATCATCATCCGGGTACAAGTTACGTGTTGCCGCCAAGGCCCGAATATCTTCCGGTGTTTTAAAACGTGCTTCCTGATCCTGCGTGTGCATGAAGCTATACCACTCTATCCACACAGCACCGGGAATGCGCCCTTTGCGCGGTGCAAAGTCCACCCCGTAAGGAGATGAACTTTCACCCAGCCATTCCACCTTATCGCGGTTATCCAGCAGTTTGATGGATGGGTTGGTAAGGGCTGCAAACACATCTTGCCGCGTGGCCATAAGTGCATGGTGAATAGCCAGCGGAAACTGCGTGGGGGCTGGATGCGTGATATCCTGCGTAAGTGCGCCGCCAGAGGCCAGCCATGCCCGCAGCCCGCCATCCAGAATACCTACCTTGGGGTAACCCAGATACTGCAAAATCCAGTATCCACGGCAGGAGGCACCATAACGTGTATGCAGGGCATCTTCATACACAACGGCTGTTTTGCTGCCATCCAGACCATATTGCGCAAACAGCGATGAAAACTTTTGTTGCAGACTGGCCAACCCGCTTTCTGATGTTTCTGCCAGATAGGTAAAAATATCCGGCATATTGACGGCACCGGGAATATGCCCTTTGGCAAAATCTTCTTCCGAACGCACATCTATCACAACGGCGTTGCCATTGTGCTGCAATTGCCGCAGGGCATCCGGAGTGTAGAGAACGTCTGTCATGTATCTTCAAGTCCGGTCTGTTCACGAAAGGCCGGACGCTATCAGCTCTGCGCCCATGCGGGCAGGGCCTGCGTATCACTGCCGCCATACCATAAAAGCAGCCAACACCCCCTTATGGCCGCCCGGAACGATGATACGGATGCCCCGCCGCAATGGCCTGCGCACGGTAGATTTGCTCCACCAACATAATGCGCACCAGCATATGCGGCCATGTGAGTGTGCCAAAGGACATGGAAGCATCGGCCCGCTGGATAACCGAGGCATCCAGCCCCTCCGCCCCGCCAATAACAAAGCAGGGCGTGCGGCCCGCCGCCAACCAGCCTTGCACGGCGTTAGAAAAATCCGGGCTGCTGAAATTGCACCCGGCTTCATCCAGCACCACAACATGGCTTTGCGCGGGGCAGGCTGCCAGAATGGCTTGCGCCTCGCGCCGCTTGATTTCATCCGGGCTGCCGCGCCCATCTGGCAGTTCTATAATATCCAGCTTGGGGCGCAGGCGCTTGAGGTAGCGTTCCACCAGCGCCCGCTCGGATTTATCCTTCATCCGCCCGATAGCCACCAGCCTCATGCCAGCGCGCTCATGCTTACTGAAAAATCAGAGAACAACATTATAAACTGGGCGATTACAGGCGGGTAACGTTGCCTTCCGCGCCTTCATCCAGTTCCTTGCCCCACATTTTTTCCAGCCCATACAGCGTACGTGCTTCTGGCTTGAACAGGTGCACCACAATATCACCCGTATCCAGCAGCACCCAGTCTGAGCCGTTTGCGCCTTCCACCATCACGCGCTTGATGCCGATATCACGCAGCTTGCGTTCAATATGCTGCGCCATGGCGGAAATCTGACGGTCTGCCAAACCTGTGGCAATGACCATCCGATCTGCAAAAGAGGCACGGCCTGCCAGATCGATCACCACAATATCTTCGGCCTTGTCATCTTCAAGGCTGGCAGTGATGAGGGCCAGAGATTGCTCCAGCATATCCGGGGCCACGGCTTCGCGCTTGGTGGTGGCCTTGGGGCCAGCAGCCGCGGCTTTTTTACGTACAGAACCGGGCGCAGCAGCCCCGGCAGTGGTTGCAGCACGCGCCGGAGCGGCCCGCCCCTTGGTGGACGTGGCAGCCGTGCGGGAACGTGCTGATGTTTCGGCGGGGGGCTTGGTAGGAATGACCGTTCTCCTGATCTTTAAAGCATATCGGGGGTATGGGGTTGGCCTGCAGCGACATTGAATCCGCCCTGCTGACGAATAGCTGTTGCAGATATACTGTTTTGTGCCCCCGGAAGAAAAGCCCACACCGGGGGAGAAAGTTCCGCAAGGGCATGCGCACGCCATGCAGGCACCCGCCAACGGGCCAGATACCGCCCGGCAAGCCCATGCAAGGCCCGCACATTTTGCCCCGGACGGGGAAAAACCGCCACTGCCACGCTATGCACAAGCTGCCGCCAGTTTTTCCAGCGTGGCAAGGTGGCCAGACCATCTGCGCCCATTAGCCACACAAACCGCGCACGCGGAAAACGCATTTGCAACACCCGCACCGTATCCACCGTATAACGTGTGCCGATTCGGCTTTCTATATCCGTGGCAATAATGCGCCGCCCATCCGCCAGTTGGCGGGCCGTGGCCAAGCGTACGGGCAAAGCAGCCATATCCGACCGTCCATCTTTAAGCGGGTTACCGGGTGAAACCATAAGCCACACCTGATCCAACCCCAGCACCGCCAGCGCACGCTGCGCAATGGCTTGGTGCCCTTTATGACCGGGGTTGAAAGACCCCCCCAAAAGCCCAATACGCAGGCATCTGTTATCCCCCCAAGTGGGAATAACCGTGCCATGCAAGCAAGGCTCTGTAAGCGGAGCTGCCTGTTGCTGCACCTGCACGCCCTGTGCGGTTGGCTGCATGGCCGAAAAAATCAGGGACGTACCTGCCCGGTGCCAATCACTTCGTAACGGAAGGTTGTTAACTGCTCTACGCCCACCGGGCCGCGAGCATGGAAGCGACCTGTGGCAATGCCAATTTCCGCACCAAAGCCAAACTCTCCGCCATCACAGAACTGGGTCGAGGCATTCCACATCACCACTGCGCTGGAAACACCGTTCATAAACCGTATGGCCATGTTTTCATCCGCTGTTACAATAGCTTCTGTATGGGATGAGCCATATTGTGCAATGTGGTCCAGCGCTTCATCCACACCATCCACCACGGCAATGTTCAACACCGCATCCAGCCATTCTGTGGCGAAGTCTTTTGCCGTTGCTGCGGGGAGATCGGGCACAATGGCGCGTGCTGCGGCATCCGCCTTAAAGGTGCAGCCTTTTTCTGCCAGATCCGCCACAATTTGCGGCAGCAGCGCAGCGGCAATGGCGGCATCCATCAGCAGTGTTTCGGTAGAACCACAAATGCCGGGGCGGCGCATTTTGGCGTTCAGCACAATGCGGCGCGCCATAGCAAAATCTGCGGCAGAATGGATGTAAGTGTGGCACAGCCCTTCAGCATGGGCCAGCACAGGCACGCGGGCCTCGCGCTGGACACGCTCTACCAATGAGCGCCCACCACGCGGGATAATCAGATCAATCTGGCCAGAGGCCGTAAGCATTTCCGCCACATGGGCGCGATCTGCATCTGGGGCAATCAGTACAGCATCTTCTGGCAAGCCAGCAGAACGCAGCCCGGCCTGCATAGCGGCATGAATAGCACGCGCACTGTTCAGACTTTCTGAGCCACCACGCAACAACACGGCGTTGCCAGATTTCATGCACAGCCCGGCGGCATCTGCCCCCACATTGGGCCGGCTTTCATAAATCATGCCAATAACGCCCACAGGGGTTGCAACGCGGCGAATGCGCAAGCCGTTGGGGCGTGTCCACTCTTCCAGCACACGGCCTACGGGGTCTGGAAGATCTGCAATTTCTTCCAAACCACGCGCCATGGCTTCCACCCGTTCGGGTGTAAGGGTCAGCCGATCACGGAACGCATCATTGGCGGTGGAGGCAGCAAGATCCTGCGCGTTGGCTTCCAAAATAGCAGGAGTAGCCTCACGCAAAGCCGCAGCGGCAGCCCATAGGGCTTTATCCCGCGTGGCGGAAGAACTTTGCGCCAGTGTGCGGGCCGCCAGCCGCGCACGATGGGCTAAAGCGGCCATTGGCCCCTGCCCCTGTGCCTGCGCTGGAACATCCTGCACGGGTTTAGCCGAAGCCGTTGTAACCCCTTGCAGCTTACTCTCACCCTCCGCGTTCATAACGGCGTTCCTATCTCCATCTTTTCTATCTGGCCTGCCGGTGCGGGCAGGCCATCAAGCTCTTATTTATGTGGTTGTGCGCTGGATGTTAGACGTTAAAGCGGAACAGCAGCACATCACCATCTTTTACTACGTAATCACGCCCTTCAATGCGCAGGCGTCCGGCTTCCTTGGCGCCAGCTTCCCCACCATACTGAACGTAATCATCATACGCGACAGTTTCACATGCAATGAAGCCGCGTTCAAAATCATTGTGAATAACGGCGGCGGCCTGCGGGGCCTTGGTGCCTGCGGTAATTGTCCAAGCACGAGCTTCCTTGGGGCCTACGGTAAAGTAGGTGCACAAACCCAAAAGCTTGTAACCAGCGGCAATAACCCTATCCAGCCCGCTATCATTCAGGCCCAGACCTTCCAGAAACTCGCGCCGTTCTTCATTTTCAAGCTGGCTGACTTCGGCTTCAATCGCGGCAGATACAATAACGGCAGCAGCACCTTCCGCCGCAGCCTTGGCCTGCACCTGCGCAGAGAATGCATTGCCTGTTGCGGCCGAGTCTTCATCCACATTGCACACATACAGCACCGGTTTGGTGGTGAGCAGTTGCAGACGGCGCACGGCTTCTTCTTCCCCCGCCGGAATGGCGGTGCGGGCCGGGCGGCCTTCTCGCAGCGCTTCCATCAGCGGTTCCATAACGGCAAGCTGGGCTGTGGCTTCGGCATCCCGATTGCGGGCGCGCTTTTCCAGATTGGGCAGACGTTTTTCCAGCGAATCCAGATCCGCCAGCATCAGCTCCGTTTCAATAATGTCGGCATCACGCACAGGGTCCACGCCGCCTTCAACGTGGGTGATGTCATCATCCTCAAAACAGCGCAGCACATGAATAATAGCGTCCACCTCACGGATGTTAGCCAAAAACTGGTTGCCCAGCCCTTCACCCTTGGAGGCACCGCGCACAAGGCCCGCAATATCTACAAATTCAAGGCTGGTGGGCACTTCACGCTGTGATTTGCCAATTTCCACCAACTTGTCCAGCCGGGGGTCTGGCACAGCCACGCGGCCTGTATTGGGCTCAATCGTGCAGAACGGATAATTGGCCGCCTGCGCCGTGGCCGTGGCCGTAAGCGCGTTGAACAGCGTAGATTTACCCACATTGGGCAGCCCGACAATACCGCAGTTAAAACCCATCAGCCCTTGCTCCCTTCCGGCAGTGCAACCTTTGTCATGAACTGGTCTGCCCGCCCATCTGCCAACAGGGGGGCGGCATCGGCCATGCGATCAAGCAGCCGTTCCAACCATTCCTGCCGGTCTGTTTCCGTAAATTTGCCTAGCACCCAGCCATGCACCCGCTCTTTTGCGCCGGGGTGGCCAATGCCTATGCGTACACGCCAATATTCCGGCGTGCCCAACATTTTATCTGTAGAGCGCAAACCATTGTGCCCCGCAGCCCCTCCCCCACGCTTTATGCGCAGACGGCCCGGTGCCAGATCCAGCTCATCATGAAAAACGGTAATATTTTCGGGTGCGATTTTGTAAAAAGCGGCGGCTTCCTGCACACTTTCACCCGATTTGTTCATGTAGGTCATGGGCAGTAGCAGCAGAACTTTCTGCCTGCCTATGCGGCCTTCCGCAACTTCGCCCTTAAAGCGGTTGCGCCACGGCGTAAACCCGTACTTACGGGCTATGGCTTCTACTGCCATAAAGCCAACATTGTGCCGGTGCCGACGCATGGAGGATTCGGGATTGCCCAACCCGACCCAGAGCAGCATTGCTGATTCCACCTAACGTTATGAACAGCACAGGGGGCACGCGCATCTGCACGCACCCCCCATGCCTAATAAACAACCCGAATAAACCGGCTTCCGATCAGGAAGCAGCTTCTTCCGTAGCTGCTGCTTCACCTTCCGTGGTGTCCACGCTTGGTGCAGCAATAGAAGCCACAACAAAGTTTTCTTCGTGGGTCAGCGGGGTTACGCCTGCGGTGCCCTGCACATCTTCCCAACGCACGTTGTCTGCAATGTCCAGCTTGGACAGATCAACGGTGAAGAATTCCGGAATGTTGTCTGCTGGCACGTCCACTTCAATGGTGTGGCGTACAACGTTCAGCACGCCGCCACGCTTGATACCGGGGCATGTTTCTTCGTTTTCGAAGTGAACAGACACTTCAACATGCACGCGGGAGCCAGCGGCCAGACGCAGGAAGTCAACGTGAACAGGGCTGTCCTTCACGGGGTGCAGCTGCACATCACGCACCAGAGCGCGTTCTGCCTTGCCATCAACCTTGATTTCATACACGCGAGAGCGCCAGCCAGAGGCCTGAATGCCCTTGATGATAATGCGCGGGTCGATAGCAATAAGGGTGGGTTCCTGCTTGCCGCCGTAGATAACGCCGGGCACAAGCCCTGCACGCCTCGTTGCCCGCGCTGCCCCCTTACCAGCCTTCGCGCGCGCCGAAGCTTCGATAGATGTAATCTTGGACACGTTGACTTCTCCATAAAAAACTTAATCACGCAGGCCTCCAGGGGTGCCCACGCAGTGGCAGCGCCTTACAGCAAAAGCTGTGCATGAGCAAGGTATAGCTTGTGCTATAGGGCAGGCTTTGGCACCTGTTGCCCACAGCCCTTGCCGGAGAAGCCGCTTATGCCCCTGCCGCAAACCACCACGCCCCCACAACAGTTTGGCAGTGATAATTATGCAGGCCTGTGCCCGCAGGCGCTGGAAGCCATAAGCCGCGCGGCCAAGGGGTCCACCCCCGCATATGGGGATGACGCCTGGACACGCCTTGCCGCCAAAGCTGTGGCGGATGTGTTGGAAGCGCCTGAAGCCGCAGTGTTTTTTGTGCTCACTGGCACCGCAGCCAATGCGCTGGCGCTGGCAACGCTGTGCCCACCTTATTGCAGCATTATTGCCTCGGAAGTTGCACATGCTGAAACCTCCGAGCGCGGCGCCCCAGAGTTTTTTACCGGCGGCGCCAAGCTGATAACGCCCCCTACCCCAGACGGTAAGCTAACCCCAGAGGCCATAAAACTGGCTGCCCGCCGCGCCAGCAGCCCGCAGGCTTCCACCCCCGCAGTGGTAACCATTACGCAACCCACAGAAAACGGGCTTGTGTATTCGGTGGATGAGATTCGGGCCATTGCCAATGCCTGCCACGATCATGGGTTGCGGCTACATATGGATGGCGCACGTTTTGCCAACGCCATTGCCACACTGGGCTGCACACCCGCCGCCATGACATGGCAATCCGGTGTGGATGCCCTAAGTTTTGGAGGCACCAAAAACGGCATGGCCATGGGGGAAGCCGTGGTGTTTTTTAAACGCAGCATGGCGCAGGGCTTTGCCGAACGCGCCAGACAAAGCGGGCAAACGGCCTCTAAAATGCGCCTTCTATCCGCACCGTGGCTGGCCATGATCCATAGTGGCGCATGGCTGGACAACGCGCGCCACGCCAATGCCAGTGCACGCCAATTTGCACAGGCGGTAGAAGATATGCCCTCTGTTAAACAAGCATGGCCCGTACAATCCAACGCCGTGTTTTTGCTCATGCCCGAACCTGTCATGAACGAATTGCGGGCCAGAGGCTGGCGCTTTTACACATTTTTTGGGGGTATCTGCCGCTTTATGTTTGCGTGGGATGCGCGGCCAGAAGCCATTGCCGCATTAGCCGCAGATTTACGTAGCTGCGTGCGCGGGCAAGGCACCTTATAAGACGCAAGATTACAGTGTGGCCTTGACATAAGCGCTGCTCCCCTGCTTCCTCCGGGCACAACGGAATCATTGCCAAAAACCGCCCCTGCTGCAACGCCGGGCCAGATTTCAGGACAAGACCATGCATCCTTACCGTTCCCACAGCTGTTCGGCCCTTCGCGCCAGCGATGCCGGCACCACCGCGCGCCTGTCCGGCTGGGTGCATAGCAAGCGGGACCACGGCGGGCTGCTGTTTATTGACCTGCGCGATGAAACAGGCCTGACACAGATTGTGATTCCCGCCGGTTCCCCCGTTATGGAAACCGCCGAACACCTGCGCGTAGAAAGCGTGATAACCGTAACCGGTGATG
This sequence comes from Acetobacter sp. DmW_125128, assembly GCF_008704325.1. Classification (NCBI taxonomy): domain Bacteria; kingdom Pseudomonadati; phylum Pseudomonadota; class Alphaproteobacteria; order Acetobacterales; family Acetobacteraceae; genus Acetobacter; species Acetobacter sp. DmW_125128. The sequence continues at coordinate 26,681 of NZ_VHOP01000001.1, forward strand.
TGGTGCTGCGTGATGAAACCACCCGCAACCCGGACTTGGCCACCGGTGATATTGAAGTGCGCGCGCGTGAGCTGATTGTTCAGTCCTCCGCCGCTGTGCTGCCACTTCAGGTTGCCGGGCAGGAACATTATTCTGATGAGCTGCGCCTACGTTACCGCTATATTGATCTGCGGCGCGAACAAGTGCACGCCAACATCCGCCTGCGCTCCGCCATTATTGCCAGCATGCGCCGCCGCATGACGGATCTGGGCTTTACCGAGTTCCAGACCCCGATCCTAACAGCATCCTCCCCCGAAGGTGCGCGTGACTTTCTGGTGCCTTCCCGCACCCATGCGGGCAAGTTTTACGCTTTGCCGCAGGCCCCGCAGCAGTTCAAGCAGCTTGCCATGGTGGCCGGGTTTGACCGCTACTTCCAGATTGCTCCGTGCTTCCGTGATGAAGCCTCCCGCGCGGATCGTTCCCCCGGTGAGTTCTACCAGCTCGACTTTGAAATGGCCTTTGCCACGCAGGACGAAATTTTTGCCGTTCTAGAAGAAGTAATGTCTGGCCTGTTTACGGAATTTGGCAAGGGCCGCGCTGTTAGCACCGCACCGTTTGAGCGTATCCCCTATGCCCGCGCCATGAAGGTATATGGCTCCGATAAACCAGACCTGCGCAACCCGCTGCTAATTACCGATGTAACAGAAGATTTTGCCGGTTCCGGCTTTGGCCTGTTTGCCCGCATTGCCGCCGATGGTGGGGAAGTGCGCGCTATTCCGGCCCCCGGCGCTGGTGGCCGCCCCCGCTCCTTCTATGACAAGCTAAACGCTTGGGCGCGTGAAAACGGCGCTGGTGGCTTAGGTTACATCACCTTTGCAGAAGAAGGCGGCCAAGGCCCGATTGCCAAAAACCTTGAAGCCGACCGTGTAGAAACCATTCGCACCAAACTGGGGCTGAAGCCCGGTGATGCCGTGTTCTTTGCTGCTGGCAAAGGGCATGATGTGGCCAAGTTCTCTGGTCTTGTGCGCACCCGCATTGCTGAAGAACTGGATCTGATTGAAAAGGATGCCTTCCGTTTCTGCTGGATCACGGACTTTCCGATGTATGAGCTGAATGAAGAAACGGGGCTGATTGACTTCTCACACAACCCGTTCTCCATGCCGCAGGGTGGTCTGGAAGCGCTAAACACCAAGAACCCGCTGGATATTCTCGCTTACCAGTATGACATTGTGTGTAACGGCATTGAACTTTCCTCCGGTGCTATCCGCAACCATCTGCCGGATGTGATGATCCGCGCCTTTGAAATTGCCGGTTACCCAGAAAGCGAAGTGGAAGCCCGCTTTGGCGGTATGCTCAACGCCTTCCGCTACGGTGCGCCGCCGCATGGTGGTTCCGCCCCCGGTGTGGATCGTATTGTGATGCTGCTGGCAGATGAGCCGAACATTCGTGAAGTTATTCTGTTCCCGCTGAACCAGCAGGGTGAAGACCTGATGATGGGTGCCCCGGCCCCTGTTCCGCCGGAACGCCTGAAGGAACTCTCCCTCGCGCTGAACCTGAAGCCTGCTGTCAAGAAAGACTGATCTGGCCTTCACATCTGCATGCAAAAGGGCCACACCACGGCCCTTTTAACATCCGGGTGGTTGCAAGACCGCGCCGGATGTTTTTTTGTACCGGGTATGAGACGTTTACGCCGCCTGCCTTCTTACACGCCCCCTGCCCGCAGTTTTTTCTTGAGGCAAGGATACGCTTGCAGTGCAGTAAGCAGAGCCATTGCATTTGTGCTGGTTGGTGGCGTGGTGGCCTTGCCCCCACAAATGGCACATGCCCAAACAGCCGGAGCGGTGGTGCCTTCTGGCACGGTTACGCAAAGCACAACCTCAGCCGATACGCACGCCAGTATTACGCCCAACACTGCGCCATCTTTTTCCGATACAGATACTCGCCAGATTGCCTCGCAACGCGCGGTGTATGATCTTACGCTCACAGAAGCCTCTGGCGGCAAAACGCTTTCTGCCACGGGCACCATGCTTTACAGCGTGCGGCATGGATGCAGCGGATGGTCCACCCAACAGCGATTGGATATTCAAAGTGTAACACGCCAGAACGGCGTGGAGCATATGGTGTCTGACTATTCTACCTTTGAAAGTGCAGATGGGCACAGCCTGATCTTTCGCACCATGGAAACATCTAACGGCAAGCTGCTCCAAAACATCCGGGGGGAAGCAACACTGCATGCGGATGGTTCTGGCACAGCACATTATGAAAAACCTTTAGCCAAAACGCTTACACTTCCGGCTGGCACGTTGTTTCCCATCCAGCATACAGTTTCCATTTTAGATGCAGCCCGAAGCGGAAAAACCGAGATTTCGGCACCTATTTTTGATGGCACATCACCAGATGGCGCAGCCGATACGTACATCACCCTTTTGGGCTGGGGCAATACAACGCCCACAACAGATTTTGCCGCCCTGAACGCCTTGCAATCTGGCCGCGTGCATGTGGCCTTTTTTGCACGCACGCCCCCCAATATGATGCCAGAATATGAAATTGGCATGCGTTATTTTGCCAATGGTGTTTCCGATAATCTGACGCTGGATTTTGGAGATTTCCGCATGAAGGGCACATTACATGCGCTTGATCTGCCCAAGCCCGAAACCTGCCATACCAAACCGCAGCAGAAGAAAAATTAAAACGTCACAAACAAAAAATGGCAGGAAAAACCTGCCATTTTTTGTACACCAATATGTATGAGATTAGTGCGAAAGTGCACCACCAGACTGATGAGCCGAGCGCAGAACTGTTACCAAATTCTGTAAATCCTGCGGGTTGGATTTAAGAATAGCAACATTGGCAGGTTCGGGCTGTGGCATTTTGGTATTGCTGGGGTTGGCAGGCACGTTCATCAAGCTGCCCGTTAGGCCCACACAGGTCAGGCTCATCACAAAATCATGCGCTGAAAAGCCATTCTTTTGCAAAATTGGCTCCAAACCCGGCACCTGCTGAACAAGCGCGATCTGCTGATCCAAAGACATGCCAAAACGTGAGGGGGGCTGAATACCTGCTGCCTGAATTTCCTTTAACGCTGTGGTTAAACGCGGCAACACGTTTGGAGCCAGATGGTAATGCAGCGCGGTATCCATATCATGCTGCAAGGTGGCTACCTGCTCTGGTGTTAAATTGGGCGCACCATTGCCGCCGGTGGAAACAGTTTGCGCTTGTGCCGCCGTGCCAACCACAAGCGCCGCAGCCCCCATGGCACCCAACAGAGCAGAGCGGAAGGAAAGTTTTAGAGTATTTCTCATGCTTCTATCACCCATTCACCTTTGCGCATCAATGCCACGCGTTCGCCTTTGGCATCCATGCCGTCCACATCAATTTCACCAGAACCAATCATCCAGTCTATATGGATCATGCTGCTATTGGCCCCGCGTGCAGCCAATGCGGCCTCATCCAACCCAGCCGTATCGCGCATACATTTGGTGTAAGATTGCCCCAATGCGATATGGCTGGCGGCGTTTTCATCAAACAATGTGTTCTGGAACAAAATACCACTGCGCGAAATAGGGGAAGAATTGGGCACAAGCGCCACTTCCCCCAAACGGCGCGCACCTTCATCCGTATCCAGCACACGGGCCAGCACATCTTCACCCTTGCTGGCGTGCATTTCCACAATGCGTCCGGCTTCAAACCTTACGCGAATATCCTCAATCAACGTGCCTTGGTGTGAAAGCGGCTTGGTGGCCGCTACCGTGCCATCCACCTTAAGGCGGTGTGGTGTGGTAAACACTTCCTCGGTTGGAATATTGGGGTTGCACACAATGCCGTTTCCGGCTTTTTCCGCACCGGCTGCCCATTCGTGCCCATCTGCCAGCCCCACCATCAGATCTGTGCCGGGGCCTTTAAAATGCAGCGCACTGTAACGGGCATTATTTAAAAACGTGGCGCGGCGATGCAGAACGGCATTGTGGGCCTCCCAATCCGCCACCGGGTTCTCACCCGTAATGCGCGAAACAGAAAAAATAGCCTGCCACAGTTTTTCTACTGCCTGATCAACCGGCAGATCCGGAAATACCTGTGCCGCCCATGCCGGAGAAGCCGCCGCGACAATGCACCAGTTCACATCAAAATTGGTGATAATTTCCATAGCAGGCCGGTTCACGCGGGAATTGGCCCTACTGGCGCGGGAAATACGCTCTGGGTTCTGCCCTGCCAGCAATGCGGGGTTAGAACCCGTAATGGCCATACGCGCGGCGCCATTACGGAAGGCTTCTGTCATTCCGCCAGCAAGCCAGCCTGCTGCGGTATCAAACGTATCTTCCGCCGCGTATTTATAACGGGCCAGCGTGGTTTCCTCATCCGAATAAAAGGTGCTGACGAGCGAGGCCCCAGCCTTGTACGCGTGCTCCGTAATCCGGCGCACGAGCGGCACGGCATGAAGGGGGGCGGTAATAATAACCTGCTGGCCGTGGGCCACGTTCAAACCCGTGCGCGCTGCCACTTCACCCAGCTTATCCAGCATGGTGGCAAATTCGGCAGATGCCAGATAACCACCTGCGGCACCCTGCGTGTTCTGTAAGGCCATAATATCCATATTTCCCTTAACTTTGCTGCACCACACGCCTGATTTTATAATATGGCAGGCATTGGGTGCAGAACTCAAACACCTCTATGTGTATCGGATACCGAACAAGGCCGGGCGTCAATACACATGGGCAGAAAGCTGCTTTCCGTTTCCTGTACTTAGCTTTTCGGCAAGGGCTCCGGCAACAGGCTGGCGGGCAGGTACAGCGGGTGGCATGGTCGGCCTGTTTTGCTCAGCCGCAGCGCATCCACCGTAATGCCGTGTTTTTGGAGCATATGCACCACCTCCGGCCCACGGGCCAGCAGAGCCTTGTGGTGTGGTGTGCCATAAGCCGCAATCACTTTATTGGCTTCCTGCGCCATTTCCAGCAAGGCCTTATCATTTTCTGGCCCAACCGGATCTGGCGTTTCCAGCAGCCGAAGCTGATCTGTGCACCGATACGCAAAAGTATTGCCCACCAAAATACCGCCATACCCCCATACACGGGCATAGCGCTGGCATTTGGCGACAGTACGGTCATCTCCATATTCTGTGGCAACAGATGGGTTCATCATCAGCCACATAACCAACGGGCGTGTTGGGTTCCACACCCGTTTCAGGCGATAACGGTAGCATTTATCTGGCCCGCCATAGGTAGCGGTGCTGACAACATCTTCTGAAAGTTTCAGAGGGCGGGCGGTGCCAACATTATGCCCTTCAAACAGATCTTCCATTACACTCCCGCTGGCAGAACATAGCTTAATAAACCCAAGTTTTAGGCCGTGTTCCGTTCTGGCACAAATCTGGCTGCCAGCGGGCAGTGTGATATAGCTAGTGTGCAGCGCGCCACGCCTTGGTGGTGGCAGCAATAACCTGCTGCTGGTTCTGCTTTAATTTTTCCACATCATAGCCAAGAGCAGCACTTTGCTGGGATGTGATGTACCCCCATTGCACCAAAGATTGCGCCAGACTTTGCGGAAACGGCACGGTTTTTACAAACTGCTTGGGGCAGGATGCACCATCCTTGTTTTGAGGCCATGCGGCTTTATCCAGTGCGCACCATGTTTCTGCAAAATCAGAGTGCGTATCATAGCGCGCCATCATGTAACGCCAGCCTGCGTTCAGCTCCCCCATATTCGCGCTGGTGGCCACATAGGCGGCCAGATAGCCGTTTACTTCTGTAACACCCGTTTTGCGCCATTGTGCGGAATCCTGCGCAAGCTGGTTACGCAAATAGGCCGCAAAACGGGGCTGCGCCGTAACATTCTGCAACTGGCCATCCTGATACTGATACAACACCACCGGCATGGCCGAACCTGCGTGAGAGGCAAAGGCGTAATCAAACCGTTCATCCGTATAAACAAGCTGGCGAGTGCCATCTCGCGCCACATCCTGCACGATAGGCTCCCCACCGCCATTTTGGGCAGGCAGCGCCAGCACGCGCCATTGGCCTTGCGGGGCGGCCTCTACAATAGCGGCCGCCTGGCAACAATGCGCCCCACCTGTGTACCCCGAAACCACAACCTGAGGCAGGGCATTCTTTGGCGCATTTGGCACAAGTTGATACAGAGAAAGGTTTAAATCCATCAGCCCACCGCTATCCTCCGCCATCAGGCTGCCAAGGGTCTGGATGAATGCGGGGTGATCCGGGGCGTTCACCTCCAAGGTGGCTACACGGCAGGTTTGCCCTGCTGTTGGGTTTTCATCCTTGCCTAAAAGCAAACTGTTGGCCGGGCATGGCTGTTTGTCCGCCACTTTTACCGCAGCTTTTAGGCTTAGGGCAGATAAGGCCACCGGGCGGGCTTTTGCGTGCGGATCATCCCCTTGCACCTGCCCTCTTGCAAGCGGCGGTACCGTGCGCGGTTGCACATTGCGCGTGATAATCCGCTGTTCTGCCGGTGTTGCTGCATAAGCCTGCGCATATGGCACCCCTGCACCAGCCAGCACCATACATGCGCCCAGATATCTTATAAAAGCCAAACCGTTTTTTCCTTCCCACGTGTTGCCACTTAACCCGTTGTTTAGATCCGTTGTGGATACAGCCGAGCATTGAGGAGTGTAAGCACCAGCACAACCACGGCGCCACCCCCAACGGCCAACATCAGTGCCGGAGCCAGCCCCATACCTAACTGGGTAGCAAACCATGTTTGCAACAAAGCATTACTAGCAGCAATAAGGTTCCCGCACTGGTAAGCAAGGCCAGGAAACGTGGCCCGCACGGATGGAGGCGAAAGCTCGCTTAAATAGGCAGGCACCACGCCCCACGCGCCCTGAATACAGAACTGGATGCACACAGCCCCTAACCCCAGCCAGAACAGGGAGTGAGGGAGTGTCCATAACGGTAGCAAAGGCAGCGTTAAGGCCGCAGCAAGAATAATGGCATATTGCCGCCCAATTTTTTGCGACAAGAACCCAAAAAACAACCCGCCCGCAATAGCTGCCAGATTATACAGCACAACCACTGTTGTAATGGACGTAGGCGGCACATGCCGTTCCAGCGCCAGAAACACTTTGGGGTAGAGATCCTGAGAACCGTGGCTCATGAAGTTGAAAGCGGCCATCAGCACCACGGCAAAAACACATAATGCCGCATTGCCTTTTATAATGGCCAACAAACCAAGATGCGCTTCTGCATTTTTGTGCTGTGTATCGGCTTTCTGCCGGGCCAGCCAATCCGGGCTTTCTGGCACACGCAGCCAGATATACACGGCAGAAAAAATAGCCCCACTGCCCAGCACAAACAAACCGCGCCAGCCTAAAACCGGCAATAGCAGAAACACCAAAGATGCCAGCAAATACCCCGCAGGATACCCCGCCTGCAAAATGCCCGAAGCCGTGCCACGCCAGCTTTTGGGCACGCTTTCCATAATCAGGGATGTACCCACCCCCCATTCGCCCCCAAGTGCAATGCCAAACAGGGTGCGAAGCGCCAAAAATATAACAAGGGTTGGCGCAAAGGCTGAAGCCAATTCTATAAGGGAATAAATAATAATTGTTAAAACAAGCACCGGCTTGCGGCCATATTTATCTGCCGCGCGCCCACATAGAAAGGCGCCCAATGGCCGCGTCATTAACGTAAGTGTGGGGGCAAGCAACACACTTTGCAGGGACACGTTAAAACTGCGCGCCACATCATCAAGCGTGAACAACACAATAAAAAAATCACACGCATCTAGCATCCACGCCAGAAAAGATGCCAACACAACGTGGCGGGCTGTTGCTTTATCTACCGGCTGATCAGGCAAAGCAGACGGCGTTACAGACGAAAAAGAAGGCTCGGTCATTCACAGCTCCGGTTCTACAGCCTGTTTTTACCGTGATGGTGCCACGCATGCTTATCCAGCAGCCAGTGAATCTCAGATCACGACCCCGCCAGCGCGCCCATTTTTGCGTGATAAACCCACATAAACCCGTTTGTTAGGAACAAAACATACAACAGGGCCGAGGGGTTCCCTCGGCCCTGAAGCATCTTGCCGCGCGAAGCAAACTTGTAAGATCTCGCTTTAAGGTTAGGCTCTGGCCTGCGTGCGAGATGTAGAATCCTCATCAAAGGCCATGTGGCTCCATACTCTGTCACTCAGCATACGCACGATGGAAGGATCATTCAGAGATGAAAGGTCTCCCAGATTCTCTACTTCTCCACTGGCAATTTTACGCAGCAGGCGGCGCACAATCTTGCCAGAACGCGTGCGTGGCAGATCCGGCACCAGATAGACGGCTTCTGGCGTGGCATAACGCCCCAGCATACCGGAGATAAGGCGGCTTATACCCTTTTCTGTGAGTTGCGTGGCCACGTTCTGGCGTTGAATAACAAATACTGCCAGCGCCTGCCCCTTTACCGGGTGCGGGATGCCCACTGCAGCAGATTCCACAATACGATGATCTGCTGCCAGCGCATCTTCCACCTCTGCCGTGCCCAAACGGTGCCCTGCAATATTGATAACATCGTCCATGCGCCCCGTAATCCAGTAATACCCATCGGCATCTCGCCGTGCGCCATCACCCGTAAAATAATGCCCTGGCACCATACTAAAATATGTCTGGCAGAAGCGCGCATGATCCTTCCAAATTGTGCGCGCCTGCCCCGGCCATGAACACGCAATGCACAAGCTGCCTTCCGCAGGCCCCTGCACCGGCCTGCCCTGCGTATCGGCTATCACCATTTCCAGCCCCGGCAACGGCGTGCTGGCAGAACCGGGTTTAAGCGGCTGCACACCGGGCAATGGCCCCAGCACAATGCCAGCGGTTTCTGTCTGCCACCATGTATCCACCACGGGGCAACGCTTTTTGCCGACAACATCATGATACCACAGCCACGCATCGGGGCTTATGGGTTCCCCCGCAACACCTAATAAACGCAGGGAATCCAGCTTGCGGGCATTCACCACATCATCGCCATCGGCCATCATGGCACGTACGGCTGTGGGGGCCGTAAACAGCATGGTCACCTTATGCTCATCTATCAGATCCAACCACCTGCCCGGAGCGGGGTATGAAGGCAGGCTATCGGAAATCATGGTGGTGCCACCATTGGCCAGCGGGCCATACACAACGGATGTATGCCCGGTTATCCATGCCACATCTGCCGTGCACCACAGGACATCACCGGGTTGATGATGGTACACCATGCCCATGGTGTAAGCAGCCCACACCATATAACCACCAGTAGCATGCACAACTGCTTTGGGTTTGCCTGTGCTACCAGATGTATAAAGCATAAACAGCGGTGCTTCTGCCCGCATCACAACGGGCACAAAATCTGCTTCAAACGAATCTACAAAATCATGAAAATCGTAATCTCTCCCCGGCAGCATCGGAACAGGCGCATCTGATGTGCGCACAACTAGAACAGCACGTACGCCACTCTCTGCACCTGCCTTGCAAAGGGCCTCATCCATAATGGCCTTAAAGGGTACAATCTTGTTGCCACGCATGCTTTCGCTGGCAGTAATAACCGCAACTGCGCCGCTATCTATAATACGTTCTGCAATACCTTCTGCCGAAAAACCACCAAACAGCACCACATGCACCGCGCCAATACGCGCACAGGCCAACATGGCCACCACGGCTTCTGAAATCATGGGCAGGCAAATGGCAACGCGGTGCCCTTCTTCCACCCCCAAATGCACCAGCGCGTTGGACAGGCGGCAAACCCGTTCATGCAGCATGGCATATGTAATTTTTTCTGCCTCGGCCCGGCCTTCACGGTGGCTGATAAGGGCAACCTGATCGGCCTTGTCTGTCAGATGTTTATCAATACAGCATACCGAAGCATTCAGCAGGCCATCTTCAAACCAGCTTATGGACACATTATCCGTAAAGCTGCCCGTAAAGCCTCGCCTGGGTTTGCGGTGCCAGTGCACGCGCCGGGCCTGTTGCAGCCAGAAACCATCCGGGTCTCGGCGTGCATAGCGCTGCATGGCGGCCAGTTCCGCAGGTGGCATCAGGGCCGGGTAATCTGCATACTGCGTGTGTGGGATAGTGATGTTTTCCGACATTGTTCTGTCCCCCTTACTTTTTTGTTTTTTGTTGTTTGGGATAGAAAGAGAATGTTCAGGCGGCGTTGCGATCGTCCTGACCGATGTGCGGCAGAACCGTGGCCACAATGCCTGCGTCCAATGATTCATAATCGTAATACCGGATTGTTTTGTACAGTTCCTCTCGCGTTTGCATGCGCGGTAGCATGTCCTGCGTACCGCCTGTGCGCGCAATGGTTTTGTACAAATCCTCCTGCGCCTTGTTAGCCGCCCGCAGGGAACTGACAGGCCAGATGACCATACGGTATCCCATATCTTCAAACTGAGATGCCGTGAAGTAAGGGGAGCGGCCAAACTCTGTCATGTTAGCAAGCAGGGGCACATCTGGCATACGGCGCACAAACTCCCTGAACATATCTTCAGAAATCAATGCTTCAGGAAAAATAGCATCAGCCCCGGCCTCGTAATACAAGCGGGCACGGGCCACGGCACCATCCAGCCCTTCTGAGCTGGCGGCATCTGTGCGCGCAATAATCAGCATATCGCGCCGGGCCTTGGCTGCGGCCGCCACCTTTTGCGCCATCTCCTGCGGAGAGGCGAGCTTTTTATTGTTCAGATGCCCGCATTTTTTGGGCAGTATCTGGTCTTCAATATGCACGGCAGCAGCGCCGGAATCTTCAAAAGCCCGTACCATGTGCATGACATTCAGTACTTCACCGTATCCGGTATCTCCATCCACCAAAAGCGGCAAGCCGGAAGACCGTGCAATCTGGCGGATGAAGAAACACGCATCCTCAATGGTGATAATACCCAGATCTGGCAGCCCCATGCTGGCAGACATAGCCGCACCTGAAAGATAAAGAGCCTGAAATCCATTATCCTTAGCCTGCAAAGCCGCCTGCCCATTATGTGCCCCGGGAATTTGCAGAATACCTTGTTTGTTCAGCAGAGCGCGAAAGCGTTGCCCGGCTGGTGTTTGTGGCAGATCCTTGCCAACCAGATATGTCATGCTGCATGCTCCAGACCATCGCGTTCACGCAGGGGCACAAAAGGCCGATTATCCGGCCCCACATAATTGGCAGACGGGCGAATGATTTTACCATCCTGCCGCTGTTCCATAATGTGGGCGCACCACCCTGTTACGCGGGCAATTACAAAAATAGGTGTAAACATGGCCGTAGGAATACCCATGGCGTTGTAAGAAACCGCGCTAAACCAATCCAGATTAGGGAACATTTTTTTCTGCTCATCCATAATCCGCTCAATACGCTCGGCTACATGATACAGACGCATGTTGCCATTACGGCGCGAAAGGTTGCGAGCTGTTTCCTTAATAATTTCGTTACGCGGATCAGCTATTGTATAAACAGGATGCCCAAAACCGATGATAACTTCACGGTTTTCCAAACGCCGCAGAATATCTTCTTCAGCCTCATCCGCAGTGCGATAGCGTTGCTGAATATCCAACGCCACTTCATTGGCGCCACCATGTTTGGGGCCACGCAGCGCCCCTATGGCTGCCGTAACGGCAGAATACATATCCGAACCAGTACCCGCCACCACTCTGGCGGTAAATGTGGAGGCATTAAATTCGTGCTCGGCATACAAAATAAGGGATGTGTGCATAGCCTGCACCCAATCCTCCGATGGCGCTTTACCATGCAGAAGGTGCAAAAAGTGTCCGCCTACACTTTCATCATCCGTATTGGTCTCTATCCGCCGTCCGTGGTTTGAGAAATGATACCAATACAGCAGCATAGACCCTAACGAAGCCACAAGCCTGTCTGCAATATCTCGTGCGCCTGCGGTGGGGCAATCGCTCCGTTCTGGCAGTGCACAACCCAGAACGGAAACTGCCGTGCGCATAACATCCATAGGGTGCGTGGCGGCTGGCAGACGTTCCAAAGCGGCACGCACAATGGCAGGAATATCCCGCATACTGGCCAGATGCCGCCTATAGGCTTCCAGTTCTGCGCTATTGGGCAGATATCCGTGGATAAGCAGATGCGCGACCTCCTCAAACGTGCTGGCGCGCGCAAGGTCTTTGATATCGTACCCACGATAATGCAGATCATTCCCGCTCTGCCCCACAGTGCTGAGCGCCGTGTTGCCCGCAACCGTGCCTGACAGCGCAACAGATTTTTTTGGTTTTCTGTGCAGATGCGTTGTCATTGTTCTATTCCTTCCTGTGCGTTATCGCCTGTTTAGGAAGCCAGAGCCGTGGTGGTGGAGGCCGCAACCGCAGCAGGTTTGGCCTGCCCGAAATTAAAAATGCCTTCCGCTGTGATCTGGCGGATATCACGCTCTGGAATGGCAATTTCCAGCATATGCAGTTCCCCTGCTTTCAGGTTTGGCAGGTTCTGCACAACTTCTAAAAACCTGTCTGCTTCCTTATGGGGCACAATGCCGTCTGAAAGGGTCTGAAACTTACCAATGTAATCAGCCCGCTGCCAAGGTGTTGCCCCTAACGTATGGGCGTTGGCAACAGCCAGCTCATCCGCAATAACCGAACCATCTTTCATGCGGATAACAATGCGGCCACCAAACGCTTTTTTATCCGGATCTGTTTCGTGATACCGTTGTGTCCACTCGGGTTTTTCTATTGTATGGATCTTGCGCCAAAGCCGCACAGTATCTGGTCTGCGTGCCCGTTCCGGGGCATAGGAATGCACATGGTGCCAACTGCCATCCTGCAAGGCCACGGCGACAATATACATAATGGAATGATCCAGCGTTTCCCGCGAGGCTTGCGGATCAAACTTTTGCGGATCGTTCGAACCCGTGCCGATCACATAATGCGTGTGATGGCTGGTTTCTATCAGCACATCTTCCACGTCATCCCAGTTTTTGATTTTCTGGCCCATACGAAAGGCAAGATCAATAAGCGCCTGACTTTGATATTCTGCCGAATGTTCCTTGGTAAAGGAAGACAGAATGGCACGTTTTGGCTCACCCATTTCTGGCAATGGCACGCGATAATGCGCATTTTTACCATCCAGCATCCAAGCAATAACACCATCTTCCCCTTCATAAATCGGGGTTGGAGATGTTTCGCCCATCATCGCACGATCAACGGCCTCTACCGCCATCTTGCTGGCATGCGCAGGCGCGTAGGCTTTCCATGATGAAATTTCACCCTTGCGGCTCTGGCGCGTGGCTGTGGTTACATGCAAAGCCTGCCCAATGGCCTGATAGATAACCGCTGGTGGCAAACGCATAAGCGTGCCAATACCTGCGGCTACAGATGGGCCAAGATGCGCCACATGATCTATCTTGTGTTTGTGCAAACAAATGGCACGCGCAAGATCTATCTGAATTTCATACCCTGTGGCAGCTCCACGAATTAAATCCGCACCACTTCGGCGGCACTGTTGGGCAACTGCCAAAATGCCCGGAATATTATCACCCGGATGAGAATATTCTGCTGCTAAAAATGTATCGTGAAAATCCAGCTCACGCACGGCTGTGCCGTTGGCCCATGCGGCCCATTCTGCATGCACACGCACATTTGGCCCCATACCAAACACTGTAGCCCCGCCTTCGCGCCGGTGGGCCAGAGCCTCGGCCCGTGCGCTCATTACGGAATGACGGTTCACAGATGCCATGGCCACAGATGCGTTATCTATCAGCCGGTTGATAATCATATCCGTAACGGCGGCCTCCACCGGCACCGGATCTGCCGCTACCTGCGCAATTTTCCACGCAAGCTGTTCGGGCCGTGGCAGACGGTCGCTTTCTGGATGAACGCGCACATCATGGTACTGCATTGTTTTTACCTCATGATCGGAATTTGATCGTGAAGCGAGTGTTGCAGAGTGTTATTTTGAACGGCAGAGAGATAAGAGTAAAAAGAGGCGAAGGGAATGTTCCCGTTTGCGAAGTTTGCGAAGTTCGTACCATGCCACAAACCAGAACCAAGCTTTTTGCTGGCCCGCGCTTGCGGCAGTTGCGCCAACGCGAAACCCTAACCCAAGCCAACCTGGCGGAAATACTTGACATATCACCAAGCTATCTGAACCAGTTGGAGCGCAACCATCGGCCCCTTCCACACCACCTGCTGCAAAAACTATGTGAGCGTTTTGGTCTGAGCCCGGCATGGTTTAGCAACACCAAAGAAGCCCATACCGTGCAGGCCATGCGCGAAACCATGGCTGACCCCGTGTTTAAAAACGCATCTTTGCCTTTGGCCAAAATGGCGGATGCCGTGCTTACCAATCCGGATTTATGCGCCGCGTTTCTAACCCTCTACCGCGCTTATAAATTTGAGCAGGAGCGTGAAGACAACGCTCTTTTACCAACCCCAAATTTGGAACCCTATGAAACGGTAGGGGATTGGGTGCAGCAACACCGCAACTATTTTCATGAACTTGATTGTGCAGCCGAAAAATTTTACGAAAGTCTTGATCTCAAAAATGGCTTGTCCGAAGCCTTAAAAACCTACCTTCTTGATCATCATGGTTTGCATACGCAACAAGACCCGGCGCTGGAAGAAGGCGGCTTGGTGTGGCGGATAGATCGGCACCGTCGCACTATTCTTCTGCCCCCAGATCAACCATCGGAAAGCACGCTGTTCTATCTGGCGCAAATTATTGGCCAACGCGACCAAACCCGCCTGATAAGTAGTATTTTACGCCGTGAAGGCCCAAAGGAGAAAAATGCGCTGGAGTTGGGGCGTGTTTACCTGGGCAACTACTTTGCCGGGGCATTGCTGTTGCCCTATAAGCGCTTTTTGCATGCGGCACAGACCATGCGTTACGATATTGAACGCTTGCGCCGCCATTTTGGTACCAGTTTTGAGCAGATAAGCCACAGGTTAAGCACGTTACAGCGCCCCGGCATGGAGGGCATTCCTTTTTATTTTCTCAAATTAGATATTGCAGGAAATATTCTTAAAAGTTTTTCTGCCAACCGCTTTTCTCAGGCCCGTTTTGGTGGCCCCTGCCCGTTATGGAACATCTTTCGGGCTTTTGCCACGCCCGGGCAGGTGCAGGTACAACTTTCTCAAACCACGGATGATTCCATTTACCTCAATGTTGCCCGCACTGTAGGGCATGAGGGGGTTACCTATACAGACCGCCCACGCCAGATTGCCATTGTGTTGGGCTGTACCATCAATGATGCCGCAAAAACGGTTTATGCAGATGGTTTAAACCTGAATGACCACAGATTGGTTGTACCCATTGGCCCCGGCTGCCGCGCATGTATGCGGGATAATTGCAGCCACAGATCTTTGCCTGTTTCGGGCCGTATGTTGGATACAGGAAGCGATGCCAGAGGCGTTGTGCCCTATCGGGCGCTACCTGAAAAACCCTGATATCTTGCAAGAAAGAAGATAGTCTGGTGGGGCAAGGGGAACTTAAAAAACCTATCTGGAATGACCGGGGATGCAAAAACATTCCAGATAGGAACCGGGGATTGAACGGGATAAATCAAGACGAACCAAGAGTTGTCGCGGTAATGCCCCTTGCCCCACCAGCAGAAACGCCTTCATCACCGCGACAAAATTGATAATAAGAACCATTCTCAATAAATGCAACAGAAAAAAGCAGGGATGGAGAACTTTTTTGCTCCCCATCCCTGCCGTATAACGCAGCGTATTGTTTTAGTTGGATTTTTTAGCCGGTGTGGAGGGCGCAACTTTTTCCACCACATCGTCCGAAACAAACACAACGCCATCCAGAAGCTGGTTAAGTGCTTCTACAGCCTGCTGCGGCTGGCGGCCTTCTGTAAACACTTTTGCACGGTACAGGGCACCTTCGCTCTGTTCCAGCGGGGCAAGGGCCAGAATGAAGTCTGCATCTTCACCCACAACCTGTAGGCTCTGCTGCGCCTGCTGGGTCTGCCCGGCTTGGAACTGCTTGTTGGCGTTTGCCAATGCAGCCTGTTTTTCTGGGGCCAGTGTTTCGCTTACAATAAATTCACCACCAACAGGCACCCATGTTGTGGGGTTGGCAACTGGCGTATGGGTTGCAGAAACCGGATGCTGCGGCGCTGGCTGAAGCTGGCTTTCTGCCGCAAAGAACTTCTTGTTATCTGCGCTGGCAGCCTTAAAGCGCTTTTGTGCATCATAGAGCGGGGGAATAGCTGCATCGGTTTTGCCCTGAGCCAGCAGATCCCGCGCCTGAAACACGTCCATCATGGCTTTTTGGCCATCAACAGAGAGACGGTGCATGGCATGGCCAGCCTTGAACTTTTCCCACGTGGTGTGCACAGTACCTGCCTGTGCCACAGAAAAACTGGTGAGCAATACAGCGGAGGCTGCAAAAAGAGCTTTTAAACGCATAAAAACTAATCCAAACTGATTTAATTATTCAAAGATAACGAATGATATCCTGAAATTTAATTTAATGCGCCACGTGGGGTGATACAATTCATCTATATTAAAAAATATATTATAGTCAGGCGTTTTTTATTTATTGTCTGATACCTGAATGTTTTTTCTTCTCAAAACCCTGCTTTCAGCTTTGATTATTGCTCTGGTTTCCACTTTGGCACGCCGTTACCCTGGTTTTGGTGCGTTGGTTGCCGCCCTGCCCCTTGTTTCCGTATTTGGGATGATCTGGCTTTGGCTGGAAACGCATGATCCCGCACGGATGGAAGCCCATGTGAGCGCTACATTCTGGTATGTGCTACCCTCCTTGCCCATGTTTTTGTTCATGCCGTGGCTTATGCGGTATGGCGTGCATTTCTGGCCCGCACTGGCCAGCGGCTGTGGCTTAACCATTGTTTTGTATCTGCTGATGATCTGGGCCGGACCTTGGCTTGGCATCAGCCAATAAAACCTCTTGCCAATAGATTCGCCCACAGATTCTGCGGATGCTCCGGTGGGTAAGCCTGTGGATAACGTGTACAATCTACGTGAAAATCGTGGTCAGTACTCTCACCTTCCCACGCTTACCGCCGTATTTTACGTGGTGACGGCAAGCGCCAGAAATTCTGCTTGATACGATCTGCCACACCCGGAAACGGATCCACCCCTGTATTGCGGATAAGGGTTGCCACTGTTACCTGATCGCAGTGTGGAGAACGTTGCACGTTTTTGCAGACATATACGCCCGCAGCCTGACGTTGCGCAGAATACACAGCTTTCCATGTAGAAGACGGCACAAACACATGGTCTGGCCCAATGGTGGGAATAGGATGGCCATGAAAGGCAGGGCCGGTGACCACATATAAATCACCTTCCTGCACAGCCAATTCCCGCACTGTGTATTCAATACGCGCCCAAATGCCCTGATTGAGCGTAATGGATTGCGGTACCACGTTGGAATACGCAAAAGTTTCAAATTGTGCGGCGGGAGTTGGCTGGTCTGCACTGGGGGCCATGTGGCCTCTGCTGTAGCCAGATTTTTTGTAATCATGGTCTCGGCTACCATTTGGCCAGCGAGAATCTTCATAAAAAGTGCCAGCACGCATCAGGCGTTCTGCAAGACGCACATTATCTGCCTGCAAATGCTCTGCGGCCCACAAAGGTGTGTGCGTAACAGATGAAACCAAAACAGCATAACCCATGTTACAAAGCAGCTCTGTCTGCTTCAACATGAAAGGCCGCGTGAGTGTGGGCAATCTGTTTTCTGGCCCAAACGCCTGACATGCTGCATTTTCCTGCGCCCAAGCGGCAGAAACCGGCAAAGACGCTATAACAATGCCTAAGCATATTTTAGCAACACGCAAGCTCATTGAACGGATACCAGCGTGAAACCCTGTTTTAAATACACAATGCTGCCTTTGTTAAATGCTATAAACTACGAAATGCCTTTATAAAAAAGATAATGCCCAAAGAAAGGCACATAAAACAAAATCAGCCACAGTTATGGAGCAGAAATGGAGCAGCCACCATCTTCCAACACCGATACGCCAGAAACCCTGCGCGAACACCGCACACAAATGATAACAGCAAAGCTGCCCGCCAAAATGCGCCGCGCCATACAGTGGTTACGCAAACCCCAGCAAAAATGGGTGCGCTTGCCTTCTGGGCTGTTGTTAATTTTGGGTGGATTGCTTTCCTTTTTACCTGTGTTGGGTGTGTGGATGCTGCCTTTGGGCATCTTGCTTCTGGCAGAAGATATTCCGCTCTTTCGGAGCCTAAGCGGTAAAATGTTGGGCTGGATTGCCCGGCGCAAGCCCTCGTGGTTGGGGATTGCTGAAAACGAAACGGAAGAAGAAGCCTTCCTGCGCGTTAAAACCTTTCTGGAGCAGGATTTATACCACCCCTGAAGTTTTTATCCGCAGGTATCTTGACTGCCAAGCTTAGTGGCCTTGTCCACAGATTCTGCGGATGCTCCGGTGGGTAAGCCTGTGGATAACGGGCACAACCCATGTGAGTCACGCTGATGATTTCCCTATGCCCCATACCAGCCTATACATCCGGTTGAAGGATTTTTTCGTAGTTTCACTTACCATTTTAGCTGTGCTTTGCATGCTATGCAGCGAGGAATCTGGTCAACTGCTCCCCTGCCCGATATGAACTTTGGAAATATCAAAAAAGCAGGGTCAGATGGCAGGCAAATATAACAAAAACATAGAAATACAACTCATGCGCATTATCTCTATTGCCTTGGTTGTTATGGCGCATCAAGCATCACTCCGTACCAATATCCACCCTCATTTTGGAGAAAGTTTGGGAGCAGTTTTGCGTCCTTGGTTGGGGGTAGATATTTTCTTTGTTATATCCGGTTATTTCATGGGTTACATGGTTTTGGGCAAATCCAAACCCAATATGGAACTAGCAGAGAAAGTTTCCTTCTCTCTTGATTTCTTCAAGAAAAGATTTCTCAGACTTTTTCCGGCTGCGTTTTTCTGGATAACCGTTACACTTACTGCGGGCCTTATTTCATCCGATCGCGGGTTGTGGGGCGATCAAACCAGCCTGTTTTATAAATGGCTGACTTCTATTTTTTATATCAGAAACTTTGAAAATGCTGTCTCTCCCAGTCCATTAGGCTGGTATTGGTCTTTATCGCTTGAAAATCAATTTTATATTGTTCTGCCGCTTCTGTTCTTCACCATAGGCAAAAAGTTTTTTATCTTCTGTATTTATGCTTTAGCTGTGGTGCTGCTTTTCTGGCTGCCGGGTGGTGTTGATTGGGGATGGTACCGTCCCACAGGGTTTATATGGGGACTTATTGCTTATCATCTTGTAAACACGCAGGGCATAGGCGATATTATCCGGGCAAAAGCACCACAAATTCCTGCAACGCTTTCTTTCTTCTTGCTGATTTTTGGCCTTGTGGCATCTACAGCCATACCTGCTGCATTTCAGAACCAAATGATGCCTTTTTCTATCAGCATTGTTTCTATTCTGGCCTGTGTGTGCGTGGTGTATGCCGCCTTAAAATGCGGCACCCTAACAGTACCAAAGCCACTGGTGTTTCTAAGTTATTGGGGTGGAGAAATCACTTACTCCTTTTATCTGTGCCACATTGTTGTCTGGGATATTATGCAAGATATTCGCCAGTCTTACGGTTTAAGAATATCATCTAAACTGTTTGCCGTTTCAGGCATCTGTATGGCCATTCTTTTTGCAACGCTTTCTTATTTCTTTATTGAATTACCATTTTATAGAAAGAAATCTGATTTGGAGCCAAGTTTGAAGTAACCACAAAAAAACCGCCGAAAGGCGGTTTTTTCTTACCTAATTCGTAAAATGCATCTGCTGTTTTAAACAGCTTCCGACATCTCATACGGAATATTGGCTTTTGTCAACTCTGCCAAGAAGTCTCTCTCCACTACGGCATCCTTATAGTTCTCATCCTCTACACATTCCCGCCAGGAAAGTTCTGATGCAGAAGGCTTACTTGCTTTCCACGTCTGATGCAGGGCAGATGCTTTGGAAACAAACTCTTTTAGAACAGAAATGGTGACAGTGCTCATAGGGTGAACTTTCTCTTTAACATTGGTAATTGCCTATATGTGGCCTTAGCAGATGCGCGCTTCAAGGTATCAATTCACACTTTCCACAAGGTTGTACACAGGCAAAAAACCTACACAACCCGCATGAAAAGAAACATGTCATGTGCCTTATGAGGCAAGTTCATCATGCATCATGAATATTTTTTATGACATATAGAATGTCGTATCTGTAATGATTCATTTTACAAATACAAAATACATCTCTTAAAGTAAAGACAGTGCCTCTATCGGGATAAAATGCTGCCCGCGTAACCCGATGAGAACAATGTTGAAGGAAATGCCAAAATATTCCAATGTAAGGATATAATTAGATCCATATTATCGTCGGCCATATCCAACCCCAAGAGCGCGCATGAACAGTCTGAAAAAAGTTAAAAGATCTGTAAAAGAACTGCTCTCTTTACTCAGATATTACCATCAGTTCAAAAAGATCGCGCAGAATCTTCAGGGGCTTGAAGTGGTTTCTGTGGGAGATCATTGCCTGACAGCTTCAGTTCTCAAAAACCTTGGACTTAAAAAGCACTCCTACCCGTTTGATTGGATATTTAGTGATATCCGCATGGTAAACCATTGCATTCAGGACGGGTTTTCAACTTTTCTGGATAGATCAGAGCACATAAAAATTGCTGACAGTGAAAAACTCTCACCCGATGCAAATTTTTGTGATCACAGATATTATAAAGAACACTTTGGTATTCTTTTTGCATTTAATCACTATGATATATCTGTTAATAACGTTTATAAATATTATCAACGCTGCGTTGACAGATTTGTAAATCTACTACGCTCAGATAGGAAAGTTATATTTATCTGTATTTCTCAAAGAATTTGTGAAAATGATTTTCATGAGCTTTCAAAAACTCTATCACTTTATAAAAATAAATATCTCCTTGCCTTGAATTTTATCCAACGTGAGGATCATCTTTACACATGTAACATCACCTCAAAAACAGAAAATGCGCTTTTATATTCCATTTCCCGCAAAGAAAGTATTGATGGCACTGATTTTCAAACAGCACAGGATCTCATAAGCTTTATAACAGTTTTTTCCTCATTCATTTCCACCAAAAATCAGACCGCACCACCAGCAACCGCCAGCCCACAGCCAGCGCGATAGTGGCGAGGAAAACTCCCCCGCCACCAACAATCATCCCGCATTCAAAATCTGGCGTCATGCAGACTGGATAGCCGCGTTATCCGCCTTGCACTTGGCAAAAATGGCTTCAATATCTGCTACAGTTGGGCCAGTCTTGCTCTTGGACTGCTCAATGGCCTCTTTCACCGTCTCGTAAACTTCTGGCCCGTATTTTTCGGCCAAACCGGCTACGGTACCAACTACGCCAAGGATGGCGCTGATTTCTGTTGCGTTCATGCTATTTGCTCCCGCCAAGGGCTGCGCAGGCATCCGGCGTGGTACCGGTTTTCAGGCCTGTCCAGCAGGTTTCAAAAGAGGCAAAGTCTGCTTGCAATGCGTTCACGCCCGTCTGCGTAATGCTGTTGCCGCTTTCGATAGAGGTTTCCAGAGACTGGATTTCATTAAACACGGCCTGACTGGCTGCCTTGGCAATAGTCTTTTGCGTGTCGGTTAATGCCACACCGGGAACCTTGCCTGCCATCACATCCGGCATAGGGTTAGCCAGCACATGATAAGCGCTGTCCACATCATAAACAGCCTGACGCAATTTGCCCTGCGAGGTATCAGCGCAAGCAGCCAGAAGAGGCAACAGCCCCAGAGCAAGAAGTGCTTTTTTCATTTCGTATCGTCTTTCGGAATGGTCACAACAGAACCCGCCCCAGCCTTGGGCGGTTCAGATTTGGAAGAAACTGCTCCGCGCAAAATAATCGCAGCATTGGCAGCCTGCTTCCAGTTGAGGGCAAGGAAGTTGATAATCCGGTACAGAAGCCACAGCTTGCCGGACTGATTAGCTGGCAGCGGGATCTGCGTTGCTGCCGCCCCTGCTGCCGCAAACACAACACAGGCATAAAGCACCCATGTTGCTTCGGGCTGTGGAAGTGCAGCCACCATAGCGGGCAACGACAGGCCAGCCGTAATGGCCTTGGCTGTTTGCGCGACAACGGCAGAGCGTTTTGGCGCTACGGGAGCAGGTGCATCAGTCATGCGACCTCCCTCCCCGCAAGCTGACAGGCAGTGCGTTCACTTCCACAACCTCAATTACGAGGTTCCCGTTTGGGCTGCGGTGGATGCTGCGGCGGAGTTCTGCCAGCACGATATCTGCGGTGCGTTTTGCTATACGCTCGCACTCGGTCTCGGTGAGAAACACCGTATTTGTCCTTTCTGAGTAATCGCCACGCCAGTTGGCGCATGAGCGGCAGGAGAACCCGCCTCATGCATTGATGGCCTGCTGGAATAGAGATGTGTTTGCACTGGCATTGGCTTGCCCCAACGCCGTGTTGTAGTGCTGCTTGTGATAGGCGCTGAGGGCATCGGCATTGTTTGCATCAGGTAGCGGCGCTGGAACACGCAGGTATTTCACCCGTGCCATCAAAACGGCATACCGCAGGTTCCAGATCATCACGCTCGCATCAGGCAAACCAGAGAGGCCGCACGTTGCGAGGATATGGTTTGCGGTATCCTGTTGGTAGCGCAGGTAATTCACCCAGCAATCATCATGCGTTGCGGGTTCCATTTGCGCGATACCAAGAGCAGGCCCTTTAATTTGCTCCAGCCAAGAAAGGCCGCTTTCGACAAGGCAGGTGCCAGTTAGCAAATTAACTGCCGCCTCACCGCCAAGCCTAGCCCCTGCAAGCGCAGGCCGCACGATGAGGGACTTAAACTGAGACAGGTTTAGTCCGGTCATGTCGCTTCCATTTCACGCGGGGGCAGGATGAACTGCGTTTCCTGCGGCTGCGGTGTGGGCTGCGGGTATGGATGTTTCCGATGCAAGAACCCGACCTTCCCAAACAGGTAGTCGTCCCATGTTTGGCTAGAGAGAATTGTGCCGCCAACTGCCGCACCAAGTGTGCAGAAAATCCCCACAATAACCGCCAACTTTTTCCAACGCCGTAAACCGTCTTCCGCCAGTCTGTTCCGCTCTTCCTGCGCACCCGTATGGGCCGCCAGTTGGCGGGTAAGGTCAGAAAGCTGGATACCAATCCGATCCATTCCGGCATTTGTAGCTTGCTGGCGGGCGTTACCTTCTGCCCGCACAGCCGCAATATCTCGGCTGATGCTATCCAGCTTGCCATCTGTCACGTCCTGCCGCCTTTCTACAGCGGCAAGGCGTTCTTCGTGATCATCCAGACGTGCGTGCACGCCATCAGCAACGCTGGGGGTGCCCGCGCTCTGTTCATCTGTCATTCAATTGTCCGAAGAAAATGTATTTCAGATATTTATAGTGCAGATCTGAACTATAAATAAACGTGCATTATACTGATTGACCGAATGATTTAGCCCATTGACGCATCCATGCCACCGCCGCTGTTAAATCATCAGCTGCAAGAATAGTATCCCAGATCAGATAAGAGGCCGCCTCAAACGTACTGCTTGCGGCATTATCCCCTGCGCCACCCAATTCAAACGTATTGATAGGTGTATAAATATCTGGAAATGAACCTGTACCGCCCGCTGATATGCCGGTTGTATAGTTTTTGTAATTTAGCACGGGTGTTTTTGTCGTGATATCACACTGCCACGCGTGTATCTGCCATGTGCCGAATACCAAACCATCGGCATTTTCGGATAACTGTTGAGCAGCGTTCGAGCATGCCAAAAAATTGTTCATAGTGCCGCCACGCTGCGCTAACGATAACCCAGCTGGGGATGATCCAATATTAGGAGTTTGAATAATATTAGGATTGCCCGACCCCAAATTAATTAACGACAGGATCGTGATTTGGGGCGTAAACAGTTGGTAGGTTTCCAGAATTTCGTTGTAGCCTAGCGTAACTAACGGCAGAGATTTTCCAGCCACACCTGCCGTAAATACTGGCGCACCCGTTTTGGCTGTGGGTTGCACGCCGCCTGATGCCAGATTTTTTAGCCCAGATGCACTGTTAAGTGCAAACAGCGCCGTTGCTGGCTGCGCACTGGTAGGAGCTTCCCAGCCGATGGAATTATCAGAGTAATCAGCGTCATTTACAGTAATGGCGAGAGCCATGACTTATCCTTCCACGCTCTGAATAGCGTAATTGATCATTGGGTTAGGCAGCGCATACGGTTTGCCAATGTAGGCTGGGATATTTTCGGAGTACGGCGCACCATTACCTTCCACCCATTCATAAACGTCACGAGATACAGCCGGATCACTGTCGTAAATATTGCCAGAGCCGTTGTGGTGGTTATCGCCATACGTCACCCAGACAGGATTTTCAGGCTCTGCGCTGAGCGTTATTTCGACCTGCGTTTCGCCTGCAATGTTTACCGATGCAACGCTCAACTGTGCATTTGTAACTGTATCGTAAACACCAAATCCTAGATCAGTTCTGGTGTTTTGGGCCTGCCCTTCCCACGTTGGCAGCACGCGGATGGGGGGATACGGAACGTGACAATCAATCAGTATTGTTTTCCCACGCAGCCTGGCACGTTCCATTATCAATGGTTTCCACGCCAGCCCTTGCGTAATGACCCTGTGCCGCACTTTTGCACGCATCGCACCAACATACCGCTCACCATTGCTGGAATAATGCGGCCCATAGTCAATCGCTGGATAGCCAACTGTCGGAATGTATGCTCCCGGCGTTGCCATAACGTAGTCCACCTGAGCGCGGCACACGTCCATAATCCCTGTGCCCGGCAGATTCATCCCACTGATCGGCACAATTTCGATAAATGGATCAATCGTCTGCCCAAACTCTGACTTGATGGCCGATTTTGCATCTTCGAAATACTGTGCCAGCAGCGGGTAATACGTGGCGTAATCCGTATTCGTATTCGATCCGCCTTGACAAAACTCTAGAAGAAAACAGCCGATTGTCGTGCCCGACTTATCTGCCTGCGCCTTAGCAATCGTGGCAGACTGCGGGATGCGGTCAAACAGATCGGGGGACGATCCCTTACTTAACTGCTCAATAGTTGTGCCAGAAACGCAGCAGGACAGCAGAGCTAATTTGCGTGAGGAATCAGAGGGCAGACCACGATACGCTAATTGCATACCACGATAAAAATTCAGAGCCGCAATACTCTGCTGCTCACCAAAATCACGAGTAATGCGCAGTGGAGCAATAGAGACGCCAGTTGCTCCCGAAACAGCTACGGGGTCCCACTGGAACCAAACATAATCACACGTCCCTGTTATAGACTGCGCTGTAACGGTTGTGAGCGTTATATAGTTACTATACCACCACCCACCACTCTCATTGTTAGCCGCTGCCGTACCCGTAAAACCTGCACATTGGATAGTCTGACCCACAGAAAATCCCGTTGTAAAATCAACGGATTTATCCGTGGTGCTGATCTGGATTTGTGGATGACCGCTGGTAACAGTCGGAACTGTCACATCTACAGTCGCAGGCTTATAAACCAGATCAGGTATATCCATCGTTGCATACGTGTCTTGATTTACATTAACAGCAACCAACGGCTGCGGTGCTGCATCACCACCCCTCGGCGTCCACTGCGCACTATCAATTCCGAAATCAAACCCCCTCGGATCACCGCCAAATGTGATGTTGTCGTAGGGCTGTGTAATACTGAGGGCAGGAATTGAAACAAAACCCATCATCTCAGACTGACCGAGTGCGTAGCTGACGGATATACCCCAAACAGGTCGCGCCCGCAGCATATCGCCGGGGCCTGCCATTGTCGCAGCAGACCGAGCTAACTGCATGCGGTCACGTTCGGCGATTTCCTCAGAGGTAAAATCGCCAGTTTTGACGGCGTAATACCCAGACGTGTCGAGCAGGATAAAACCGTTTTTGTCCCTGACCGTAACGCCATTTGGATTGCTGTTGCTGGTAACAGAAATCGGGCCGAGATCAGCACGCGCAGCACTGCTCGGGAATGCAGGAGAGCCGTCTGCTCGTACGCCCCATGCCACATTCCCCATGGCATCGCGCATGCCAAACAGGAATTGTCCCGTAGCGTTGCAATCCAAAAGTGTAGAGCCCAGCAGCAACTGTTTGCCTGCCGTGCTGATATTCCCGGTATTATCAATGGAGGTTAGGATATAACCCAACACATCCCTGAGCGTTAATGCGCCGCTACCACGACTGTTGAGCGTGACACCATCAGCAATAACGCCATCCAGCCCCTGAAATACCTGCGCAATGGTGGGATACCCAGCCCTTTTAAGAATTGTCCAAACACCATCATGAAACCAGACGCCGTCGAGAATTTCCCACGCCGTAACCCCATCTAACGATGCGTTGCCCGGAACAGAAACAACGTAGAAATCGCCCTCTGTGCCCGTGCCGCTGGTTAATGACGGGCTGTTTTTGCTCGCATCCCATGCGCCCCTGTTTGTAAACTGGACCGGGTTGTTCGCGACCATGCTGGCGAGTGCGGTGTTCTGCGCAAGGATGGCCCCAGCCCCAGCCGCAGTTGCTTGCGCGCTATCTGCTGCAGCCGCTGCGATATTAGCCGACTGAGAAGATGCCTCTGAAGTTGCGGATGCATTATCTACCGCATCTAATACTTGTGCAACGGCATCATTAACTGCCTTGGTATAGTCAACAATGGATATATCGCCGACATTTGCCCCAGAAATATCAAGGCCAGACAGAGACTCTTTAACGATAAGCGCGGCAACCAGTGGCGCCAACTGCCGTAGCGGCACAGGCGTGTATTGATCTGCGTCAGCCATGAGCCCTCACATAAAAAAAGGCCGCAAAAAGCGGCCTTAAAAATAAAAAACAGGGAAATTTAAGAATTTGAATTGTAAGTATCGCCAATATTCAAAATATCATTCTGAATAACAGCCATACCATTCGGGGGCGCCCAGGAGGATTTTCCATCCCATAGAACCGCATTGACTACATAGCCGACAGGCTGCGTATTAGTTGCCATCGTGCGGTAAACTACATACCTTTGCATCAGGCATATTCCTCAATAATCACAACGCCGGGAGAGCCAAGCCCCCCAGGGTATCCAGTTGAGGTGGTCGAACCGCCACCGCCTGCGCCACCACCGTATCCAGACGCGTCTTGGGCAGCGCCGTTTGATGTGGCGTATGTCCCACCACCAAAAAATGATTGCGTCCCAATACCAGGATAAGTGATGCCGTTAACATACCACCCGCCCGCACCGTCTTGCCCTTGTTTTTGGTAGATTACAGAAAGGATTTTGCTCGCATCATAGACAGTTACTGCTCCGCCTTCAGCTTGGCCGCCAACGCTTACTGAACTCGTAGAAGTAGAAAATCCATAACTCCCCTCCACGCCACCTTGGCATTCCACTATAGATCCAAGCCATGTTGAACCGCTTTTGTTCTGAGTATTTGTATTTGTGGATTCTGCTGACGCACCAATCGTTATTGATTGTATCGCCCCGTCTGACACATCAAACCAAAATTCGATTTCACCTGCGGCCCCTCCACTTCCACCCGCTGAATTATGATCGCTATCATTGGCTTGCGCATAACCACCCGGACCACCTGCTCCGCACATCCGAACACGCGCCATTCGTGCGCGGTTACTTGGAGTGTATATGCCGCTGCTGGTGAATTTCTGCGTTCCCAGATAACGACCACGCTCTAGTTGTGGTACGGTCGGATAAAACGCTGTAAGGGCTTTAGTCGTGGCTCCAGCGGCAGTTGTTGCGCCAGCGGGAACTGTTACCGTGTAAAGAGGAACGATTGCACCGCCAGATGGTGATGCAGGCGCTTCGGCGGCCAGAACCAATTCCGCTTGCGCCAAACGGGTAACCGGTAAAGACGTGCCTGCATTTCCGGGTCCAGCCTGCGTCTGACTTGGATTATCCGCATTATAGAATGGCAGCACAGTTTCATCTGTATCCGCCTCAGAACACACAGCATATAACGTTGCTGTCTGCCCTGCTGTGAGGGTAATGCTTCCTCCAGCGCATCCGTAAACAACAAACTGCGCGGATGTATCAGCAGAAATACCACCCCCATTCCCGCCGAAAGCTGTTTCATCAATGGCGCCAGAAGATGCCACGACACCAGAGCCTACAGCAATGGTCAGCGCAGAAGCAGATGGCGTAACAGAAAAACCGAAAGCCGCAGAAACTGTAGAAAAATCTCCATAAAGAAGATTTAACGCCTGCCCCAATGCAGTTTTCAGATTGCGTTCACCCCACAACAAATCTGCATCAAGCGGAATCTGCCCTTGATAAACAATCCTGCGCTGCATCAGTTTTCAACCTTCACCCACGCCGTAACACCTTCGGCGCGCACATTATTGATTGCGGCGTAAATTGCCGCCACGGACGCTGCATTGCCCGGCTTTGTCGTCACGAAAAACTGGCCTCCATTCAGGCCACCGTAATATAGTCCCGCCACACCATACCCGTAGCCACCGCCGGCGGCTGGCGTTGCTGTTGAACCAAGTCCCTTGCAATCGCTGGCGCTCGTGGGCTCAACCACGATAGGCGTTTGCCCCGTCAGATCCTGCAATGCTTCCGTAATGGCTGTGCGGGTATTCTTCTGAGCAACAAGTGCTTCTTGGATGCGCTTTCTATAAGCTGCGTCTGTCTCTCCAGAGGCACGAGGCAACGCATCGCCAAAGAAATCGTAGGCAATCATATCCAGAAAAGAGCCTGTGGCCGTGGCCAGACGCATCTGAAGGTTAACCTGCCCGAACAGGTCATAAACCCATGACAGAATATTTCCGATGCCCTGCAAAACACCATTCAGAACAGGCGCTTTTTCACTCTGGTTTTCTGCTGGAGGATCTGGGAACCAGCCGAATGGAAGGAGTTGCCGAACACGGCGGGCAAAATCGTTCTGATCTCCCGTAGCCATTAGCTGCCTGCCTCAACAACCGTCACCGCAACGGAACCTGCCCGGATCACCTGTTTGGTAGCGGCTGCTAGATCCGATTGCGCGCCGTTCAACAGCACATTCGTGATGGAAACAATATCCACCCCGGCATTGTTGTAAGCTACCACAGGAAGACGACTGTATGCGTAACCCGCCCCCACTTTCTGGGCATCAATGTCGGTCGTAATTGCATTCTGAATATTAGTTTGAACCGTAGCTGTATCTGTTCCCGCAGCCACGGTTACCGTCATACTGACTGTTGCCCGAAGTTCAATGGGCCCGATAACAGCAAACCCGACCCCCTCCGCTTTAACAGCATCAATCGCTGTATACACAGATGCCAAAAGATCAGTAGATGGCGCGCCCGTGCCATCGTCTACAACAACCGTAAAGTATCCCGGGCGGAATGTATCATCTGGTGCTGCGCAGTTAATAATCTCATAAGTGAGATTGGTCTGTACACCCGCAATAGCATTTTCAATAGCCGGATTACTGGCTGTAGATTTTGCCGCCAGCCAATCAGGAAAACGAGCCTTTAACTGCGCGTCTGTCTCTCCATCGGAGCCATTTACAAGTGCTACTGCATTCGTCACGGTATCAATACCGGCAATGCTGGTTCCAAGAAGGCAGATGGCGCCTGCGGCAACATTGCCAGTTGATCCAGAAACCTGACATTCAACGGGCACAGTAATAGATCCCGTTCCCGCTGGCCGCACATAAGCACCAGTTGCGGCAGACCATGCAGAATTGCTCGTATCTTCCGTCACGGCATAATTCATACCAGCAACAGTGCGAACAAGAACCCCAACTGCCACTGATGCAGACTGCTGATCTGGCTGAAATGAAGTCAGCGTCACCTCGCCTGTAGCAGCCGTCCCCGGCATACGGGACATACCGAAATCAGCCACCCAACTGTCTGCATCCGCGCCGCTTGATGTGGCTAACCGCGAGCGGGACAGAATAAGCAATGCGATATATTGCAACCACAGACCCGTGCCCGACACAGATTCCATAATTGCGCGCAGCGGCGTGCCCACAGCCATATCCAGCAACGTGCCGCACGCACCCTGCGCCGCCGCCACTGACTGAGCGACAAGTGCAGCATACGTTCTTAAAGGAAGTGACATGAAGATTCCGTCAGGTCAGCGTTAGAGCCTGCACGCTGTTTGTTTGCGCGTCTGTGTAAGAAATCAGGCAGGAAAATCCGCCATCGCCATTATCAGTCAGGGTCACAGTCACAGGCTGCGTTTGATCAATTCCCACTTCTAAGGCGCATTGAGAGCGGATGAGTGCATAAAGCTCTTCTTCCGTGATGATCTGGCCGATCTTTTGGGGTAACCCGGCGCCATATTCAGGCTGCCAGATATATCCCATCTGTGGCGTCATAAGTCGCCTAAGCAAGCGTTGCCGCACGCCATCATGGTTGCTGGAAATTACAAGCGCTCCAGAAGCGTCAACTTGTAGATCACCACCCCATTCGTGGGAAAGGCAACTCATCCAATTGGCCCCCCAGTATTCTCGCCTTTATTGCCATTGCTGTGGACGTGCCCGGTCAGGCTGATATTGCCCGCTTTGACATCCTGATCAGTGGTCATATTCCCACCAGATACATCAAAGCCAGAAGCAGACAGCGTGGCTGTAACCCCACCAACTTTCCATTGGTGCCGACCATCCTGAATGGTGGCTGTCGTGACATCCCCCGCTCCAGAATAGAGTGCATCCCGCGTGATGTGCATCCACGGAGCAGCAGATGCCGCCTCTCCTCTTTCACGGCTAGTTTCATCCACAGGTGGCGCGCCACATCCAGCCATCAGGAGATATTCCCCCGGCTGAGCCACCTTTCCTGTCGCTGGCGATACTGGTGGCGACATCACAGTGCAGAATACAGGCGCGGCCACAACAGAATGTTCAGGGTCGCCGCAAACCGGCAGCAAATGCACCTGTGCGCCCACATTCGGCGGGCACGAAATACACAAGTCTCCGACCTGCACAGCGGCAAACGGCAGCCAACCCGTTTCTACGCCCCCTGGCATCACCTTGACCTTTACGTCATATGTAACCGGGTCAACTGCTGAGATCAGACCGTTTTCTTGCTGCCCATAAGTGCCCCCAGCAGCAAACGCCATTGGCCTTCTATCAATCATATTCCTGCGTCTCGTCCTGCGTTACATCGCGGTTGCGCAATGTCACATTTTGCCGAAAGCCTGCGCCCTCACCGTACGATGTTGTCACTGCATCCACGGCATGCGTTCCATCCCATGTGGAATTTGTACCAGTCAGAGACATGAACTGCCGAGGCTCTAAGGCGATAATTCCCGGCGCTTCGTAAGAAATCACACGCTCATGCGCGATAATTTCATGGTAAAGCTGCTCAGCGCGGGCCTGCACTTCATCCATACGCAACCCCGGAAACTGGAAACTATGCAGGTTCCCAGATTCCGATGCCTTACGGGCAGATCCTCCATCAGGGCCGAAATACCATTCCACCTTCGTACGCTGCCGACTGTCCCAAGACAAAACATGCACCATCACGCCCTTAGCAATCTGGTAGTCGCGCCTGAGAGTAAGGTTCCCGCATCCGGCCTGAATGGCAGCATTGGAACTTCTATCTACATAAGCCAATTTATGAACAACGGCACCGTCAGACGAAGGCGAAAGCATCGGTCTGCACACAAGCATCGTGCCATCTACATATAGATCAGCCTGTGAACTATTGGCGATATACCGGGCTAGATCAAAAGCACTGCGGAAGCGATTACCACTCACCCCAGAATGACGCTTGTGTTCTGTCTGCCGAAACTGCCCCTGCATACTGCCAAAGATTGACACATCAGCCGTTAGGCCTGCACGAGAAGCCATATCCTTGATAATTTCCGGCCCCGTCATGTTCATCCATGCATCCAGAACGCGCATGTCCAAAAGCCGCGCTAGATAATCCCGACATTCAATATCAAGCGTGGCTATAAGCGGTTCATAAGAAACCGTTGTCACCATTCCCTGAAACACCGTCGCCCATTGCGCGCCACCTAGAGCAGCGTCCTGCATTTGCAGTGTAATATCGATTTCAGGCCCCGGTTTGCCGTTCGCCACACCCGCTTGATCAAACCATCCGGCGACACCGCCCGTTCTGGCTGAAGCCAAAAACTGACGGTCAACAGCAAATGTCAGCGTAAGAGTGTCCGCACGAGAATATCGTGTTCTCATCAGGGAGAACTGTTTTGCCTGTGTTTCCTGTCGGGATTTTCCGTCAATCAGAACCCTACAACGAGGCGCGCGGCACCAATTAGCAGCACTAGAACCAACAACGGTTACCGCCTGTGTAATGTCGCTCATGATGTATAATCAGGAATGCCCGCATTCTGGGTCTGATCAGGTGTAGGCAGCGTGAGCGTTACAGGCATCGTGAAAGGCGAAAGATCAGGATCAATTAGCCCGTTCAATTGCGCAATCCGCCACCATTGCGTGGCATCTCCCAGTTCGCGGCAGGCCACGTGGTATAAAGTACCATCTGCCGCGCTTACTTTAATAGTATTCGCCATCTACACCGCTGCCGATACAAGTTGCCAGTTTCCGCTACTGTCTCCAGCGGTTAAAGTGTTAGCATAGCCGCGATTAACCAAAGCTCCACTATCAACGGCAGAACTTTGCAAGCCTGCATTGGCCGTAAGCACTGAAAGACTAGGGCCATTCTGGATAGAAATTCCCGAAATATTCGCCCCAGATTGCGAAATGGTGGTCAAAAGGCTGGCACCAGTAGATTTTAAACCTGTCACGATTGACGCCACATTATCGGGCGCAGAGGCCAGATTGATACCCGCGCCCGATAGCCCCTGCACCATAGTCAACTGATCACTAACGGATGCCAAAGCACTGCCCGCGCCGACCATATTTGCCAACGGGATTACCTGACCGATAACAGCCTGCCCTTGCGCAGAAATATTGGAAAGAGTTTGTGCGCCATCACTGATTGCACTCGTCACATCAGAAAACGCACTAGCCGCGTCATCTCCGATCAGCGATGAAAGTGCAGATGTTGATGTGCTGGTAGATGCAGCCGAAGTAGACTGGCGCTCTAGCTGAATACGATACGGAATGATCGCGCCCTTAAGCGAATAATCAAAGGCATATTCAGCAATAATAACCGTTTCATTGATGCCTGGGCCCGTAAATGGAACCGGCTGTCCCGCATCACGCATCTGCGCGAGAAGTTGTGCGCGTGCCAGCGCATTCGGGCCCGTGAAGCGCGCATTCCATGAGAACCGCGCCGGGTCGTTGCCTAGTCGGTCAACAATCTTGGTGCCACCGGGCAACCAATGCACTTCAAGCCTTTGTTGGCCACCATTAGTTAGAACATCTGGAATTTCCATACCATACAGCGGCACACTACCCAGAGTAACAGGCGCAGTTGTCCCGTAACGCCCTATAGAGCCAATGACGTTTTCAATGCTGAGCAGGCTGACCATGGCGCTAACAAAAAAAGCCGCTCCATATGGGAGCGGCTTGATACAAAACAGACGACGATATACCGATATATGGCATAACCCGCATGCGGGTACAAGCCCTATTGCACAACACCCTGATTTGAAAACACCGGCCACGTCTGCAACGGCTGCGTAGAATTACGCGGCACGAACGCTCTG
This sequence comes from Acetobacter sp. DmW_125128, assembly GCF_008704325.1. NCBI lineage: Bacteria > Pseudomonadati > Pseudomonadota > Alphaproteobacteria > Acetobacterales > Acetobacteraceae > Acetobacter > Acetobacter sp. DmW_125128. The sequence continues at coordinate 60,147 of NZ_VHOP01000001.1, forward strand.
TGCTTCACATTAATGTCGGGATTTTCCGCCATCTGCTGCAATTCTGAATCAGATCGCAAATCCAACGGCAAAGATTTAGCCGTGAATACAGAATGCGTAGCAAGGTTTTCAATGCGCCCACACACGCTTGCCGCCATATCAAAACTAAACTGCCCACGTGCGTTCGGGGCGCTCATTACCCGGCGCATGCAGTGTGCGTCCGTTTCCCCCCAATCACGCCCGTACGGGGTGCCCGGATGAGAACAAGCTGAGAGAGCAAGAATGGGAAGGATAAGCAATAGAGAGCGCATAACGAGAAAATCGTACAATCCACGAAGGAATGCAAGGACGATTAGTAAGTAATTAGTGGTGTCACTAATCCGCGCAGCATTATATTGCAGGTGCAAGTGAGACATTTTGTCTCAAAAAATGGGACACGTAGTATGATACTTTTGGAAACGAAGCGTAAAAAATTTTACGATTCAGTCTAGGTACTTAATTAAAGTACTGTTATTTATGCTGTTAGACAAAAGAAGGGGGACAGCCCGGCCAGGCCATCCCCCTTTTATTCCGCTACCAGTTGGAACCGTCGCGGAAATGTTGCTAAGCCAATAGCGTGGGCTTAATGCCAACGCAAGTAACATGCGTCAAGGGCGGTTCTCTTAATCCAAAAAGAGAAAACGCGATGAGTGTAATCCCTAATTACAACCCTCGGCAGCCATCTAAAACGCTGACTGAAGCAGAAGCAACCATAATTATTAAGCGGATTGCTTCGGGTGAGTTTCTAAACCGCATTGCCGCGGACTTTGATGTGAACCCGGGGCGCATCTCAGAAATAAAAAATGGTAAGCGTTTCGGTCACTTACCTCGTCCATTCCGTCGCAAATAAGTGACAGGGGTGATATCGGAAACGGTATCACCCTTTATTATTATCTTTTATTCATCCGGTGGCGCATGGCGAAGCTTCCTCCTTTGACAGAACCTTTTCCTGCATCTGATCTTGAATGGTGGAGACAGCGTAGTACGGGCTGAAGGTTTGGTGAAAGGCTCAGATGTTATTTTTGGGCTGCCATCAGATTTTAAGTATCTGCTATGCAATATAATTCTAGATTTAGTTGCCAGAATGTTCGTGAAAGAAAATTCTTTTCTCCGAGACTCTCTGGTTTTCTGCCAGTTTTCTAAAAAGAAAGTATTTTTCTACGTGGAAATTCAATTCTGTACCCTTGCTCAAGTAACAAAAGTACGGGCATAAGTAAAATCAGATACAGAAAGAGGGGCAGGATTAGGCACCTACCCCTCTCTTCCCACCACAAACAGAACTGCTGTGTGGTTATGCTGCTTAACGCTCGCGCCCCCTCTATGGGGATTACAGTAGCATAGGTCAAGGCAGTTCATCCTTAAAAACTTCCTTAAAAAGGATGATGAACTATGGCGACTAAATCTGGCGGTGCCCGTGGCCCCGTAAAACCAAGCACTTCTTCTTCTGTGAAAACAACTGCTGGAAAGGTGCTGCATTCTGGCCGCGCCACACCCGCGCAGGCAAAGCAGCTTGCCGCTTCTGTTATGAGGCATGAGCCCGCTCACAAAGGGCCAAATAAGTAAGGTGCACAACGGCTGAACGCGGTATCTGCATAACGCCGTTGGCTTGGGGACGCTTACTTGTGGCGTCCCCAATGCTTAAGGCTACAATCAAGCAATGCTCAGTCTCTTTCACTAGAAAACCCACTGTCTGACAAAGCACCGGTGAGGGATCGGATAATTCATCCACCCAGCCCCACGCCGAGGAAGGCTGCGCGCTGTCCTCCCATTCCACGAGAACTGCGGGGAAAAGATGTGAATGGGTCATTCGTTCTCCTTAGTACGGCTGGATGTAGATGTACAGCCTTCATTAGGCAAAATGGGAGAAGATAAAATGGCAACAATACAATTTCGTCGTGAAGACACATCATTGATGGATAATTACTTTGATCACTGGAGGGGATCACTTCCTAAAAGTCCAAATCAAATTGGAAAAACAATTGTAAGTGTCACGAAAAGCGAAGGAGAAATCATCCAAATTGATGGACAGGTTCAGCCATACTCTGATTTCAACCCTATCCGTTGGGCCGATCTTGATCAAATATTTATTGACTACCTCAATACCAATTCCCATATTTGGTATCAGATCCTATAGTATTCGATATAATTATTAATTAAATACCCAAAAAGGATATTTATGATGTATTTCTTTGCCCCAAGAAAAATAGAAAAACTCTCACTTTCAGTGGGAGATAAGGTGTCATTGCTTGGTGACGATACTCAGTATTGGCAATTTGGAGCCTTTTACATTGGCAGTGTAGCACATATAGACTCGCAAGGAATCATACTTGTTGCCAATATAGTTAAAAATCGCTCTTTGGATGGCTCTTCGCAAAAGGAAGTAAACCCCCAATCCGAAATTCAGATTGCATATGAGAATCAATCGATTGCAATTCCAGCCTCATATATATGGGCTCATAAAGCAACTTAATCTACGCACCCCCAAAAGGGGCGGCCCAAAAGGGCGCCCCCTCTCCCTCAAGCTAGCGCCTTCACGCCTACCCGCTCTTCTTCTTCAAGATCGTGCCAGAGTTGGGTTAGGGCGTGAGCTGCCATCTTTATTCGCAGTTGCATGAATTCTCGCGTGGCATCTTGCCTCCCCTCCATGATTTTAGGAGCTATCACCAGCATAGCCCTGAATGCTACCCCTATGGCGATGGCGTCCATCCTCACACCAGCGTTGCCACCCTCGAAAGGGTGGCTGGCCGTTACGGCGCTTACGCTGGTGTTGGGACGAAAGGGCGCAGTTCCTCGACTATCGAAGGATACCAAACCCAAGGCTGCACAGTCCCTGCGGAATGCGCCTTTGCCTTATCTTCGTAACGCCCAAAAGGCATTCCTTTATTGGTAGGCTTCCAAACGCGCCTCTGCTTCGCGTCACGCAAACCGGTATGATATCCTTGACCGGCAAGAAGCTGGTTAACTTGGGTGTTCTTGATGCCCAGTTCTGCACCAATCTGGGTAGCGTTCATTGTGCGCTCTTGAACAGCTAATGGCTGTGGTTGCCATCCCAGTTCCTTGGGAAGATCAATGCCCATTTGCTCCTTAACCGTGGCCACCGCTTTCAATCGCGCTTGCGTCAGATCCATCCCTTGGCGTTTATTGAAGGCCAGAGCCGAGCCATGCAGGGCGATAGCTTTGCGAATACGAGTAACGTGGTCGATCTCTTTTTTCTGAGAGATCATCCCTTTCGCCCGGAAATATCCCTTCACCAACTCCTTCTGCACCTGCCAAGCCAGATCATCCGTGAAGGATTTCACCAGCATGGAATAGCCCGCTTCGGTGAGAAGGGTTACGTCTTCTGTAGCCTTAGCTGAAATCTGCAAAATTTTGTGCGTCCGAATTTCGGACGCGCTAACTTTCCAGTAATCCTCGCCTTCCATCAGGCGGTCTTTGTTATCGTTGAACCGCTTGCGCGCCGTTCCCTCTGCTCGTCCATGAAGCTCATCCATCATCTTGAAGGTAATGACGCGCTGGCCTTTATACTCGACCACGTTGATTTCGTGGTTGTTGATTGTGATCTGGCTCATGCTGCACCCCCTTCAATTGTCACATCATCATCGCGATCTTGCTTAACAATCGAAAACAATGCGGACACGCGCTCCTGTGCAGACATTCCTTTATTGATGTTTTTAAAGGCTGAGTATGATCCTATCGTTATCTGAGCACCGAACCTCGGAGAGATAAGCCCATTTTCGGTAAAGGCGTGAATAAGGCCATTGTATATGTAATGAGGAACAATCGTGGCCTGACCGCCATGGGTATTTATGCCCCCTTACTGCGTCAGCGTATTCACCAACAGCCAACTTGTCCGCGACAATCCTCTTCTGATCATCTGGAATCGGCATCGCATTAAGTAGATCGTCAAGAGATACAAACGGGAAATCAAGGCTACCGTTTACCGGTGCGAAATAACGCACGGGTTTCCCGCAAACTTGGTGAGTGTGCACCGGTATTGAAAAAGGCTTTCTTGACATGCTATCATTCGTCATAGCGAATATATCCTATTTGCTAAATGAAGCAGCGGGTTCGGTCGCCAAACTTGTACCCGCTGCCCTCATTGTTTCTTCGATTTCTTCACGTAATTTAGAAGCTTCTAGCCGGAACAATATCTCGGTGTTTAAGCTTCTGGCGTTATTTTTCGCCTGCATTTCCAACCATTTGTGTAAACTGTCGGATAATCTTAGACTCGTTTTTACGCCTATTTTTTCTTTCTGTATCGTCATAGCTCCATAATTCAGCATCACAGTGATGCCATCAACATGATCTATTTGATGCCACGTATGGCGTCAAGACAAAAAAGAAAAAAGGAGCTATGTCGGAGCCATGGAAGAAGAAACCACACTCCGATTCTCTTTGCGGGTACCTAAAGAGCTTCATGAGCGTCTTACCGCGTCCGCTAACGATCGCGGTAACTCCCTCAACGCAGAAATGCTGAGACTTCTTGAGGTCGGGCTCAAGAAAGACGAAAGCAAAGCGCCAGATAAAACCCTAGTTGAGCAGCTTCTCCCGCCTGCGATGGTTTGGCGTGTGCGTAGGTTTAGAAATGCTCAAAATCTTCCATCAAACGAGGAAGCCGCAAAACGCCTGATTAAGTTCGCCCTAGATGATCGGGAATCTACAAAGGATATCCTTGAAAAACTTCATGAAGCCTTTGATTGTGAAAAAGATTTAAGGATATTAGCTAAAGATGTAATTGCCTCTCATGGGGCAATGGCAAATATAAAATACGGGAAAGATTATGTTTGGTTTGTAACAAACTCAGATGAGTCTGGGGCAATAGATAGAAAGGGAAAATTGTATTTCTCAGAGGACGGAAGAGATTGGGATTGCGGCATGAATTACTATACCCCATGCGGCGATGAGGCACCCAAAGCTTCCGACCAAGAACTAGACGACGAAATCCCCTTCTAACCCCTGACTCCCCAACCCCTCCCCGTACGGCTATGGTGCGGGGGTTTTAGGGAGGGTGGTTTGAGACGTTTACTGCTTATGATCGCGGTTCTTACGATGCCATGGGTGAGTTGGGCGCAGGACTTCACTCCTGCTGAGCAAAATAACTTAACAGCCGCCCAAAATAATGCAGTCAGATCTGCCAAAAATTACTTAGACATGTCTGGCTTTTCACGCGCAGGCCTTATTCAGCAGTTATCATCTGACGCTGGCGATGGTTATTCAGTATCCGATGCTACCATTGCAGTGGATAGCTTGACTGTAGACTGGAATGAAAATGCAGTCAGGTCTGCAAAGCAATATCTTGAAATGTCAGGGTTCTCATGTAAGGGGCTGATTCAGCAATTATCTTCAAGTGCAGGGGAGAAATATACAGTAAGCCAAGCAACATATGGCGCACGGCAAGCCGGGGCATGCGGGGAAAAATGAATGGCCTATTCCTCCACACCAATCAGCGCATCGCTCATCAGAGACAAATAGAGGCTAGCGAGCCTTAATTAAGATTGCGCACCCTCCCCGTACAGGCAAACTCTGCGGGAAGGGAGATTCGAATGAAAAAATCGATATTTAAGCGGTTACTGGCTGGGGCTTTTGTTGCGTCATTATTCGCCACCCCAGCTCTCGCATTTGATCCATCGACATACCAAGGCCAGCAGACACAAACTGCGCCATACCAATACCAAGAGCCCGATGAAAACCAGCTAGAAGAACACCGCCACTACAGAAACGTAGACGGTCGCACGATCCATTCCCCTGCGCACACTCGCAACGGGCAAGCCCCATCAGGAGCCACAGCAAAGTGCGGCGATGGCACGTTCAGCTTTAGCCAGCACCATCGGGGCACTTGTTCACGGCATGGGGGTGTGGATCAGTGGTTGTGATAAGGCTTGAGCGATCCTATTCTTGAATAGACATCCCCGCTTTTTCTGCCGCTAAACGCATAGCGCTTGTTATATCTAATTTTGGGTTTGCGTGACACTGAGCAAGGAACCCTATTAAAAGGCGGGGATAATCATTTCCAATTGTGTCAGCATCTATATGCGCAGAAAACATCAATGTCCCTAAAAACACATTATTATGGCTTGTGTCGGCGGGCGATAAATTTTTGTGCATATCTATGAATTTGATAAAGCTTTCGCATGAATCCGAAGATGAAATATCCGATGCAATCAGATTGCGTGCGTTAAAGTTAATCGGTGGCCGCCGCTTTTCGTCCGGCAAAATATAAGAAAAATCTCCAGACCTAATGCATCCACGAACCAAATCTGTGCCATTGTCGCTTTGCAAACAAGCTTCAGCACTATTTACATCGTTTTTATTCTCAATGGTAGTTATGCCAATACGCCTCCCATCAATGGAATCCTGAGATAGCATATAAGTGCTTTTAGGTTGATATTGCCATGATGAGGGCAAATGGTAGCGGTTGACCACAAATTTTCTTGCCGCTTCTTCTTGCTTTTTATTTAAACGCTCCAAAGCATTATCAGATAACCCCGTGGGGATGGCGTCAGCTAGTTCGTTAACATACTCATCATATACCATGAGAGGCCAAGGCGCGATTTCCGTGGCAGGGAAAACATCAAATCCGCTCCCTACCCGCTCTCCTTCTGGCCGCAGATCAAAATAAGCATCTGCAAGATTTTTATATTCTGTAGGTGCCCTATCCCCCCATGGATTATTTAAGAAAATCCTTACTTTCCCAGTAACGGCACCATTTTTTGTTGCTAAACGCGCAAGGTAAGCCGCTGTAGCCGCCCAGTCCTCCATGCGCCCACCATCTTCAATCATAACCGAAATTTGGGCGTCAGGAACGCTGGGATTCGTATAGTTACGTACTGCTTCAATAATCGTAAATGGCAAAACATTACCTGAAAAAACAAGCGGTCTCCCCTCTGTTTGCGGAGCCACTTGCTCGTTTTGGGGGCGTCCAAGCGAACTGGCGTGTTCATTTTTGTATTGATTATAAAAATAGAGACTTCCGACTGTAGTAATTGCAACTGCGGCAATTACCGTCCTCCACATAGATTTATCGTCCATATTACGCTCTTTTTTTTGCGTTCAAAGGACACTAATACCAAACCCTTGGGGAACAATCATCACCAGCCCGGAACACCCGGCACCCGTGGCGTTGAAAGTGGATCTGGCATAGCATTACTTGCCCGCATTTCGCGGTCATAATCCTTCCTAACCACACTTTGCACATGCCCGGCGATCTGCTTACCATCTAGGTAAACAGATACATGCGTGTCACCTTCCTGAATTGTTGTAGGTTGATTGCGCATTTGCACTGGGGGCGTCCATGCACCTGTCGGAGTTACATTTACCCTGCGAGCAATGTTATTGCTTTGGAGGTAACCTTCATTAATTGTATCTGCCGCAACACCGATAAGCCCCCCACCAAAAGCGCCGACAGCCGTGCCTAGCCCGGGAATGAAAGACCCCGCCGCAGCGCCTGTTGCTGCTCCTGTCGCACCAGACTCAATCAAGCGCCTAACCCAGCCCGGCAAGGTATCCATAACCTTCCCAATCATATTGCCGATACCTGTAACCACATTCAGCAACATATAAACATCATTGGCAAACATGCGGATATCGTCAGGATGTTTCTCAGCGAAGTCTGCCATGCCGTTAAAGGTTTGGGTCAGCAGATTGATGGACTTCACAAACGGTCCCTGAGTAATACGGCCTATTGTAAACTCTAGACGTTCGAAGGAAGTATCCATCGCCAACTGGGCGGCTTTCGGACCTTTCGCCAGAGCATCAAGCGTTTTGGCTGCATCTGTGCGCCTTACTGCGGCAGCCTGCCGAGCAATATTCCCCTCTGCCCCGGTTGTCTCATTAGCCAAGCCCTGAATGTTCATGCGCTGGAGATATCCAATTAACTCAGGGTGTGTCCTAAGTAGAGGAGAGATATGCTTCGTAATCCATCCAATCGGATCTTCGGCAATCATTTGCTGATCGACAAACTGACCGTTGCGACCAACTAATCCGAACTTTTTCTGGCTAAAATACGCAAAATCTTTGTCTTTCATGCGGGTATGGTTGCCGAGAAATAAATCTTCAAAAGATTTAACGGCTGTAGAAGCGTTCGCTGGGTTCACGTCGATAAAGTGCGCCATATTCAGCATCCCTTCATCAGACATACGCATTCCTGCCGCACCGGCTGACTTAGCGAATGTCAGAAAGTTCTGCCCGCGCATGAACTGACGATTGGCAATAACCATAGCCAACGCTGTATTCGTACTTTTTTCTGCGCGATCGAGCGAAAACTGACCCGTCTTCTTATCGTAAAATCTGTTGGCGATATCTTGAGCTCGAATAAACGCAATGCTTTCCCGCATGGCGTCTTCCGGGCTCTTGCCCAACAAAAGAAAGGACTTATCAACCCGGTTTAGAAGGCTGGCAATGTGTGGCGACTCTCCCATTTCGCCCCCAGACAATTCGTACGATTCCTGTGCAATCCGGGCAGCATCATTAGGCGCAAGAAACGGGTTATCCTTCATGGATTGCTGCGCGATTGCCTGAATAGCCCCCATATTCTGCGCGGCCACAGGGTCGCCACTCATCCCCCGGAATGTCTGGTCATACCCCGCAGCCTGATCAAACCCGTTCGCGGCAAAGTGCGCCACACTATGCGCACCCTCATAAGCGGCTAGAGGCCCCACCCAATGGGGCAGACGTGCTGCGGCTGCTATGGTTGCGCCACGCTCGGCCATTTGCGCAGCGGGTGAGCCAGCAGGTGCATTAGAAATCGGCTTCCACGGCCCATAGGTCTGGTTGCCACCCATCCACTTGCCATCCATACGCAGGTTTCCCGGGTACGGAATAAGCGCCGTGCCGGGGGCAGGTTCGCTCTGCGTCCAGTTGGGGCGGTAATCAGCGGGATTGTCGCGCCGCCGAAAGTTGGGCGTATTCCCCATGCTATCGCCCTGCCCCGGCAGCGGAATAAGCGCGGTTCCAGTTTGCGGGGGCGGCAATAGCGGAACAGGAGCCCCCGGCACATTCATAGCCGCAGCAGAATACGGAGAAACGTAAGAGCCCCCGGCATCCGTAATTGGGGTAGCCGATGGCGGAATAGGAGATACCGCACGCGCACGGCCAGAGGGCGCAGGCGAAACAAACGGCGCAAATCCCCCGCCGCTCTCGCCAGTTTGTGGAGCAACAGGCACACGGAATTTAGAAGATGCCGAGGCAATCGTGCGCGCTGCCCGTGCTGCACGCTCCATGTCCGAGGCCATACCAGCGGTCAGCCGCCGCGCACCGCCCAGAGACGAAACCATGTTGTTGAAGCCCATCTGCGCGTCTTTCTGAGCAGATGCCAGTTGCCCCAATGCACGGATCATTTCACCAACAGGGCCAACAACCTGCGTGGCATCCGCGACGAGCGAGACGCCGATTTTATAGGCTTCAACAGTCATATTTCTTTCCTACTGGAGAGCGTCCAGAGTCTCATTTTTGGGGAACATCATGCTGTATTTATGATATCATATTTTGCTTGCATTTCTTTTGATGATAGCGCATTATAATATCATGAACCGCAAGCAAGAACGCCTCCTGAAAGCCATCTTCACCAACCCGGTGAGCACAAGCCTAAACTGGATGGATATTGAAGCCCTTCTGGTGGCCGTTGGCTGCACAGTGATGGAAGGTAATGGTTCTCGCGTGAAGTTCGTCTGCCGCAAGCAGGTTCTGGCAGTTCATCGCCCCCACCCGCACAAGGAAGCAAAGGCATACCAAGTCCGTGCCGTGCGGGACTTTTTGACCAACTTAGGAGTAACACCATGAGCGGAATGGCTTATAGAGGCTACCATGCCCGCGTTGAGTTTTCTGCGGAAGATGGCGTCTTTGCCGGTCGCATTGCGGGCATTCAGGATGTCATCACTTTCGAAGGTGAAAGCGTTCAAAAACTGCGGGCCGCGTTTGAGGAAGCTGTTGATGATTATATCAGCACTTGCTCAGAAATCGGTAAAGACCCGCAAAAACCTTATAGTGGCAAAGTCATGCTTCGCCTTTCTCCAGAGGTTCACGCCCGCGCTGCCATTGCAGCAGAGCTGCAAGGTATGAGCATGAACCAATGGGCTGAGGCAGCCCTCAATGAAGCCGCCAAGCCAGTTCTTACGCGTTAAACCGGCTCACTCATCCCCTTCTCGGCGGTTTGGCAAAGGCAACCCGGTCATTGCCCTAGCAGCCAGCGCCCCAATGCGCCGTACGATTTTGTGTTCATTCCGAAAAGCCGCCACGGAAAGTTCCGGGCGGGGCGGCTGGTAATTTTTCTGCTCCATGCGCCCCAACTCAAACACCACCGCCTTAATGTCGTCAGAACCAACAGAGGCATGCACCACTGGCCCAGACTCAGATATGCGTATGCCGTAGCTCTCACGCATATCGCCTGTTCGTAACCCCGGATCATCAGGTGTAAAGCCTAACCTGATACGCTCATCCACGGTACTATCCGCTAGTGGGGCAGTCGGCAAACCGGGCTCAGGGCCGTCCAGGTAATGGCCTATCTGTTCTTTCGTATCACGCTGTATAAGGGCCGCACCCTCCTCCACCCCACGATGAACGGCCACATCCACCGCCGCGGCTCTGGTGGCCATATGGCCGATAAAGCCTTCAATGGTCTTAAACTGCCGCACCATCTGGCACCTCAATAAACATCATCGCTTCCCAATCAAACGTTTCTCCACGCATTTCGCGCAGAGCAACGCAGGCGGCCAACCTGCGTTTATCGCTCCATGTTCCGCAAACATCCCACGGCACCCCATTTTGAACGAGAAAAAGCATTTCCCTAAAAATGGGGTGCTCACTCAGTTTTTTGCTGCGGCCTTTTCCTCAGCGGTGCTGGCATTTTTCTTGCCGTAAAAAATCGGCATCAGCGCAGTTACGCCATCATTGCCGATATCATTGGCAAGTTCTTTCACTTCGTCTTTCGTGATTGGCATCTGCACAGGCACGCCATCAATGGCGGTGACAGAACAAATCATCTGCGCATACCCCAGCCATGCACCAGCGGACTGAGAACTCACGGCAGAGCCTGCGGCTTCAATAAGATCCAGCATGTTACCCGGATCAATTTCTTTCAGGGAAAGAGTTTTGCCTGCTGCTGTTTTAACTTCTGCTGGAATGCTCATGAAATTTTAGTCCTGATTGGAGAAAAGAAGCTGAGGGTCTGATAAACAATCCCCTCTTTCTGCCATGTGCCGCCAGCGGAAAGTGAAAGCCCTACTTGGCTAAACTGCCACTTGGAAGTGCTGCCGTCTGGTTCGCTGATATACTGGTAAATAGTGCCGGAATTGATCGTGCCAGCCGACCAAAACCCTTCTTCAATCCCAGCAATCAAATCATCAACGGCACGGTTGGCGCGGGCAATCGTAAAGCTACCCCGCCAGCCGTTAGGCGTTGCAAATTCAACAGGCGTGCTGTTCAGCGGATCGGCGCGCTGGGTTGTGGTTTCCTGATTGGCTGTAAATCCGGTCACATCGCGCAGATCAATACGGGTGCCTGCCCAAAGAAGGGTCAGCCGACAATTCCGGCCAATACTGTATGGGTTGGTAGCCATTTCTTAGCCCCCAGAAGCGACAGTGACAGTCACACCCTGACCGCCCTGCAAATTAACGATGAAGTAACGCAGGATGCCCATGTATTTAACCTTCACATCGGCCTGCACATAACCAAGGGCTATACGACTATCCGGATTATTACTGGTGTCGCACACGACCGAATACGGAGTGCTACCATCAGTGCTACCAAGAACACCTTCCGTCAGCATATTGGACAGAAAACCAAGAAGCGTTGCTTCAATGCTGATGAATAAATCAGAGTTAATCGTCTGCCCGATATATGTCCCCATACCTGTGGCGAACGTCTCCGCCAGATAGTTGGTCAGGCGCGTGTAATTGTCGCCATTCACCGCCGCAGATGTGGAGCAGTTAATGCCGCCGCGCACAGCCCAATAGTTCCCGCCCGGTGCTGGGTAACAAATCACATCAATCCCAGCCCCAAACAGAGCCGACAACTCAGCATCAGAATACGAAAGCAGCGTTCCAGAACTGGTTAAACCCGCCTTCTGGCTGCCAATGACCCCGTAAAGCTGCTTATTCAGCGTTGACTGTTCGGGAGAAAGGGCTGCCAGTAAACCTGCTGCAAATGCGGCGGGAGACACCAGCATATTGCCGTTAGTGTCATCATCCCACCAGATCCAGTCACCGTGCATCACCTTCATGGCGTAGCTGTCGGCGCCCGCTCCGGAAAGCGCAGAAGTGGCGGCAGAAACACTCGTCCCAGATGGTAGGGCCGCAATCATATACAGCCCCTCACCTAGCCCGAAATCAATCTGCGCAGAGAATGAAGACGTATCAGACAATCCACACAGAAGGCCGATAGCGCACCCCTGATTGCGCAGCGCATACATACCCGTGCGAGATGTGCCGTCTGTGCCGATGAAGGCTGTTGCTGAAGGAGTGCTGCCGTCTGCACCGCCCGCCAGCGTGACATTGCCAGCAGCAAGGGTCGTGCCGCCTGTAACGACAACCAGAGACGATGCATCGGCATTGACTGCCGCAACAATATCGGCCCACGTCGTGCCCTGATACGTGCCCGTTCCCAACACGCTATGCGTCACAGTCAATGTCCACATAGCCGCGTTAAGTGTGCCCTGAGACAGCGTGGCAGTAATCGCGTTCCCTGCTGTGCCGGTGTAGACTGCCGTAATCGTAGCGCCTGAAATCGTGCCCGTGGCAGCTTTATCCGTGCCATCGGTCACACGCACACATCTGAAATCAGAAGCACCCTGATACACGCAGATATTGACGTTCACGCCCATATCTGTGGCCAGCGCCTGCTTGGCTCCAAATACGAGCAAATAATCTGGCATCCCACCAACCACGACAGGCGTATTAACCGGCCCCCACGAGGCCGTGCCAACAACGCCAATACGACTGGATGAAACGCCATTCAGCAACGTTACAGGCGCTTGTATCTGAACATACACATTAGGCACGCTCAAAGAAGTCGTATTCAACGCGCCTTGCTGGTAAATTTTTGCCATCACACGCCTCCAACGGGCACAGCAAAGCGCCGGATATCTACGCCATGCTTTTTGATTTCATTGGGATCTGAAATGGTCGCGCCTACCGCATACCCATATCCGGGTTGCGTTACGCGATAGAGCGTGCCCCCCTGCTTGGGTGTAGCAGGCACGACAGCAGTTTTCGCGCTCGGCTGAGCGGGCGCGCTTCCCTGTGTATCCGTCATATTGTCTCGCTGATTTAAGCCGGTTGCCCGGCAAGATTGGTGGCCGCGTCCTGCAGGACAACATCGCCAGCCTGATTAAGCATTAACCCCGCATAGGGCTGCTCAACCGCGAATATAATGTTCCCGGCTGCATCTTTGTAAAATGTGCCCATATCGTCAGTGCTAATAGCCCCAACACTGCCCGGCACATCACCAAACGTATGCAACACCACGCCAACATCCGTTGCCGTATGAGCCAAACCCACACCAAACATCATCTGCGCGGCTGTCTGCATATTGAGGGTGTCGAACGTGATCTTGAAACGGAAATCACGCCGGAAAATGCTGCTAGTCTGCATCGCGTCTGCATCGCTGGCCCCAGCAAACTGCATCAGAGCGTTTTGCCCATCCAACGTGGCCAACCAAGACTGCGCAGAAAGCGCCGCATCCAACGCACTTCCCAAGATGTCACGCGCATTACCTCCATTCGTAAAAATGGAGACTGTAAAAAGCTGCTCCTGCCTGCGCGTTACGCGTGTAATCTGACCATATCCTGCTGTGGCCACTTCCACCAGAGCTGCGTTGGGCACGATTACAGTGGCCCCACTGGCGTAAGCTCCATCAATCAATCCAGCCAAAGATTGGGCAATCAACTCCGGCGTATCATCAGATTGTACGGCATAGGCTACGCTGGTTTTGTCAGGGATCACGCCGCTTCGATCTGGAATGACGCGCAGCCCTACAACGCCACTGGGCGTAGACCCACTTGCAATACTGGCAGTGGCCTGATTGCCAGATGCCGCAAGTGTGACAGTACAGGGGCTAACCGCACCTTCGCGCCATGGCCAACCAAGAGGCTCGGCAATCTGGCGATAAGCTGTTGAATAAGCCGTCACCCCCACATAATCGATGCCATTCTTGATACTGCACGCGCCAGTGTAATCAGCATTATTCAGCCACCCACGCCGCACAATCGTACGCCTACCAGTTAACGGCGAAACACCCGTGCCAATACCATTGGGATACAATATCTGCGCTATGGTGTAGGCTAGAGCCTTAGAAATGGTGCCAACATCAGCCATTAAATCTGGTTCACCGAAATCATGAGCCGGTTGCCATATTGCGAGAGTTCCACAGCATCAACCGTATATTCCGTGCCCATATCATCTGTAACCGTCATGTAGGGCCGTGGCGTAAAGCCGGGAATAATAGGCGCAAGCATCTCAAACTGACCGGAACGCAGATTACCGGGCAATCCACTGGAAACACGCTCGCCCTTGTTTTTCAGGATAATGCTTACTGGCCACCCAGACGCCTCAGCCAAGCCAGAGCCGTCAGAGGATTGACCGTTATATCCATCCTGATAACCAGCGAGCGTGCAAACATCGCCTGAGCTGCCATCAGTCACGCCAGACCCACTCTGGCCTGTTGCTGTAAAGCTGGCAGTACGGTTTGTCAGAACACACACGGCTGGACGAAACGGCTCAAACCGTGCCACGAAATACGTTCCCATAGGCGCAACAAGAATATCACCCGCCCGCACATCGGTCGTATCGAACAACCCGAAAGCCGTAGGCTTATCCCAAAGCGGCGGTCTCTTGAACGAAAATACTGCATCAGAGGCAAAGTCGGCAAACAGTGCCGCATACGCTGCTGCGCCCATGGGATCAATAAGGTCTATGGGCCGATATTGCGTGGTTAACGCGCCAACACGCTGTGCTGCTTTACCGTAACCCTTGGCGACCTTGGCCTGTAGGCGTGCCTGATCCATTATTTACGGTTTGCCCGCTGCCGGTTCAGGGCCACAACATCACGATCAATAGAGCGGGCCTGCGGTGTTTTCTTGAAATCCCGCATCGTCATGCCTGTTAAATCGGACATAAACCGGTCTTCTTTTTTGTCCTGCATCGAACGCAGATACGCATTCATGCTTGTCGGACGACTGGGAGCTTTTGCCATCACTTCTTCCGAATAACCTTATTGGCTGCGGCTTTGATCTTGGCTGCGGTGGAGGGTGAAAGGTTGCCCTTTTTCACTTCCTGCGTAGCTCTTGCTTTGGCGTTGGCCGCACGCGCTTTCGTATCAATCGGGTAACGCCGAGAACCGGGCAAAGCGAATGCACTTTTAGGCAGCCGGTTGCGGCGTGCTGTTGTCAGCTTGGCCATCACCTGCCTCCTGCTTTGCGTGCTCAGCTTCCTGCCGTTCTTCATCTTCAGATAAATGAACGTTTGCAGCCGCTAGAGCTACAGACACCGCGCCAGATGGAGGCGCAGGAATGCCACGTGGCGCGCTGTATGCAGCCTCACCTTCGGATAAAGTACGCCCCCCATTTCGTGGAGCCACATTCCCATGATGGTCTACGATAAATCCAATTTCACACGGGACGCCAGTCACACGAATAGCGCGCCCATCCCTCCACGGCGCAGGCTCTCCTACGTCAATTGAACGGATGTCCACCACAACGCCATTTTCTACCCGTGCCCATCTCTGGGGCGGAACTTTGTTGGTTGTCATATTCCCTCAGATCACCACGCGATTTGCAGAACGCAGTCCGGGGCCCGGCGGCACACCAAGAAACTGGCACAATTGCCGCCGCCACCGATTAAACAGGCCCATCCTGTCCTGCACTTCGTTCTTGTTGTGCGTCCACACAGCAGCCTGATCCGTATCCAGATTGTCACTGGCGGTCAGAATGGCCGTTTCCAAACTGGCAATGTCTTTCACATATTGTCGCACTTGTGCGACTTCGGCATCAGCGAGGTTGCGCAGGCGCCATTCATTGAAGCCATATACCCGAAAGAAGCGCCAAGACTGCTGGCTGCTATTGATGCCGCCCATTGCGGGATAGCCCATGAAGCGGCGTACCGCTACAAGTTCATCATCCGTCAAAGGGTCGGTTGCATCTGCCATTATGCTGTCTCCAGCGGCGCTCCACGAGAACGCAGCAGTTCTATTTCCGCAGGGTTACTCACAACCTCCCCTGCGCTCCATTCGAACCGGCCACGATTGAATTCTTCCTCAATGAAGCCAAAAGGCCGCAGAAGCCGCACAGCCTGCACAGGAGCGGGTTTCTTCTCGTCCTGCGCAGGAGGAACGGCTGGTTTAGCCGCCCCACGCCGCGCTTGGCTCATCAGGCCGTAGCGCCCAGAGATGTTGCGCCAAGGCTTTCAATCACCACGCCACGCTTCAGGTAGCTGTTGGTCGCCGTGGGAATGATCGTCGTATTGGCAGTCAGGTCGGTTGGCAGAGCAAACCCACCAATCCACGACCACGACTGCGCAATGATCTGCCCCAACCGATCCAACGGCGGACGGGTAACCATCAACACATCGTCAATATGCTCCACTTCACCCGGAAGATTGGCATAAGCCTGTGCCATGTTGGCATAGTCGCCCTCAATCAGCGCCCCAGCGCCGCAAATGATAGCGCGGTGAATCTGCCCCTGCCCCAAAGATGCCTGCTGCGGGGCCTCAGTGGTCGGGATAAACCGGATGCCCAATAGTTCGAACACCTGACCCGTCCGATATTCATCAGATCCATACTGACCACGATACAACAGCTTAAAGTCGGGATCGCGGAACAAACCAAGAAGCTGGGAATTGTCCAAGAAACAGTTGAAGCAGCCGTCAATCGTTGGGACATTGTTGTTACGCAACGCAGCGACTGCCCCCAACATGGTGTCAATGGTCAGGTAATCACCTGTCGCCACATTGCCGTTGGCGTCCTTAGAACCAGATGCCAGCAGAGCTGCTGTTGTTGCGCGGCCATTCGGACGAAGCACAAGCGGCGCAGTTGCCGCAACCACAGCGGCATTCTCTGTCGCGTCAGTTGTCGCAACATTGCCAGAGAACGTCAGTGTGCCTGAAATTCCGCCTGGTGCCTTGCTGACGTTTGTTGCATCTGCCGCAACATTAGTTAGCGTGTAAGAACCGGAGCCAATGGTAACGGTCATACCGCTGGTTGCGGAAACCGGAATAACCTGCCCCATATCATTCATGACGCGCTGGAAGCCACGAATATCGTCAACCTGAATGGTTGTGCCCGCCGCCGCAAGCGCCGTGGTTACGCGGGTATTCCCACCCAGATAACCACCAACGCCGCCAATCGCTCCGCCGAACAGGGAGTTGCGTGCAAGACGATCAAGGGACTGCCGGGCGTTAATACCTAAAACCTGCGCATTTTGGACAAACTGGTTCGCAATCCCGACACCTTCCGTGACCTGATTGAGATCCATCGTGTTGCCGAATTGCGCAATCTCCAGAGTGTACTGCTCCACAGACCATTCGGTGGGAGACATACCATTATCGAAATTGGTGTTGGAGGCGGGATTCAGCGGCGCTTCAACCGGAGCCAGCAAACCACGTCGCGTGTCCGTAATCGTTTGACCGATACGGGCAGGGAAATCCATGCGATCAGCAATGGAGCGGAAGCCGAGTTTGGATTCAAGGCTTGCCTCAAACGCACGAGCCAGAAAGCCCTGCTGGATAATAGGTTGTAGTACTGCGGGGAAATCGGCGATTGCCATTTCGTTATCTCACTGTTTGCAGAGTAATTGCTACAGCGCCCGCAGCATCAGCCGCTGGGCGAGACTGCATCGGCAGTCGGTTAGGATGTTTTGAAAAGTTTGGGATTAAGCCCAGCCGCTAGTGCGTTGGCCGCCACTTCTTCTGGTGTTGCTTTGCGCGCATCAAACGGTTCAGCCTTACCCGGCTTAGGGTCTGGCGCCGTTTTGGTGGTGCCGGTTTTGGTACCGGGCTCAACGGGTTGAGTGAACAGATAGCCACGGCTCTCTTTCGCTGCGTCCATCACAGCATCCAGTCCTGCGATCTGCCCATTTTCGCCCATCTTGACCTCAGAAAGATCAATCAGCCGCACCACATCATCGGGAGAAACAGCGCCCAGCTTGGTTGCAAGCGCCTTGGCTTCTGCCCGAATGACAGCCTGATCCGCCTGTGTCTTGGACTGCGCGACTGCCGTTTGTGCTTCAGTCTTCGCGGCTTCAACAGCCTGCTGCGCCTCAGCCAGCTTACCTTCAAAGTCGGACTTCTGCTGCGCAAGCTGCCCTTTGAAACCATCACGGGCTTTAATGGCCGCATCACGCTCAGCGCGCACTGCATCCCCATCTTCCCGCGCAGCCTTAAGTTCATTGCGCAAAGTCACAATGTCAGCACGCGCACGCGCCAATTCACGCGGCGTATTAGGGTCAGCACCACCGTTCCCAGCATCAGCCGGGTTTGCATTATCGGACATCAGTCCCTCACTTTTTGATTAAAAAACCGGCATCAGCCGGAAGCGTCAGGCCGTAACCTGACGTGTCTCTGTTTTCCCAACACCTGCCGCCGTGCGCACAACTTTAATCTCTGACGCATCCGCGCTTCGAGCAGCCTGTATTGTTGGGTCTTGCAGTTCTGCCTGCACCCGCCCCCACTCCGTAGCCGGGTCTGCGCAGCCAGACTTTGCAGCAAATATCGAACATGCACTCTCATTTGAGAGAATGCCGCCCTTTACCGCTGTCACAAGAGCCTGCGACAACTGCAAAATTTCGCCATCTGTAGCAGGAAAATACGGAGGCCATTCCAGCGCCAAACCTGCATCATCCAGTGTGATGCGCTCGCCATCAATCTGGATACCGCCTTCAATAGCCAGAGAAAAATCGCAGATCATCCGATACAACGAAAGCAACGCGCCTTCGCCGTAGGACAGACGCATCCGATCCGCGAGCCACACAAGCGACTGACACATCATCTCCATAGCCCGGCCAGATTGCGCAGCACTGATCTTATCAGCATGCGCCCTGTTACCGTGCAGGATTTCCAGAACCAGCGCACGCAATTCGCGCCAGTATTCCATCACAGTGCCAGCAGAGCTGCCGTTGATCTCCAGCATTTTCGCGCTGGCTTTCTCCGGGAGAACAATTGCCGTCGCAGAGCCACCTTCGCTAGCTGGAGCGCCATCATTCCCAGATGTATCGCCTCCCACACCAGTAATCACCAGCTTAGGGTCAGAGCAATATTTCAGGCCACGCCCAACTTGTGAAAGCTGGTAATCACCCTCAATAACCGTATCAATCGCGCGCTCAAAAGTGCACACCCCATCAGGATCATTACTCGGGGGGGCTAGATTGCGCACCCACACAATCGGCACGAAACCCAAACCATGCGGCGGCCCGCTACGCTCTGCATCTATTTCCGGATCGGCATCGCTAGAAGCAGGCCACGGCTTATAAACGCTGCTTGCGGTTCGCGTCCATTCCCGCCGATACCAGTAATCAATCCCATCACTACCGTCTGGAACGTCATACCCCAGAGCGCGCACCTGATGCCCCTTAATGAGATACTGGCTGACAACCCGCGCTAAATCGCCTTTAGCGTCCCATTCAGGTTCCAGATATGGCGTATCCAGCACAGAGACCGATAAAGCGCCTCCAACAGCCTCAACTAGCACCGCAACTGAACCAATCGATCCCTTAAGAACAGCTTCCATCAGAACCGCAGGTAATTGACATTCTCTCGTAATTCTAGAGAGCGCATCGGCAGTGTCTGAATTCTCACATTTCAGCGTAGGCCAATGTGTTTCCCCAAATGTCAGGCTGGCCGCATCCTCAACTACAACCGCACACAGATGCGAACGCACAGACGGCCTACGCTGAGAGAGTGGAATATACTCATTGTTATTCCACTCTTCCGAAAATGGATATGGCAGCGCGTCATACATCGTGCCATCACGCACAGCAGACAGACGCAGCAACCTCTTAGCCCGCGCAGATACCTGCTGCGGCACCAGAATTGTTTTCTGTAGTTCCTGCCAGTCCATTATCTACTCAGTGAGAACCGTTTATTTGTTACGAAGCGAGCCGGTGAAGGTGGATTTTCAATACCCCACATAAGGTACCCCGTGGCATCGACAATGTGGTCATATCCACTGCGTTTATCTGGTTCGTTTGTGCCATCGCGGTACGTCTGGCGCTCATACGCCTCAATCGATTTCACGCATTTAGGATCTACAAACGCCCGTTTGGTATCATCTGCCGTGCAGAACAGCGCATTCGTTACGTTAATCCGGTCGCGCACCAATGGATGAGAGGGAGACGCCAAAACATTAAAGCCCTTGGCTTGCAGGATGCTGATATCCGTTCGCCCTTGCGCCGATGTTTTCCGCTGAGCGCCCGCAGGGTCAGGATAAATCGTGATATGTGACACCTGCCCATCACGTCTATAGCGCCGGATAATTTCATCCGCCATTTCATCTGTATTTGACGTTGGCATCACGATTTCGTCTACCTGCATCAAACAGCCATCACCTGACTTTTGCCAGACCGTGGCCGACATTGGATTGATATTAAAATCCATGCCTATCAAAAGTGGTTGGCCTAGAATAAGCGGGCATGACCTTACATTCCCAGCGCGGCTAAAGGCATATAGTACGCGCCCCGCATATGTCTCAAACGATGCCTCATATTCCTGTCGGAACTGCCGAATATCCATATCCCGCATAGCAGCTTGAACTTCATCGGACGGAATATTGCCCCCAGCAAGAGATGTATAAAGACAAGACCACCAACCGTTTTCGTGCTGTGGCCCCGGCTGGCCTCGCAAATACTCATCACGGAAATGATTAAATCCTTTGGGGGTGCCAATGAATAACGCGTGGCCACCAGCCGTTGAAAGCATTGGCCGAATTGTCTCTGTCCACGCTTCCAGCTTTACGTCAGCCCATTCATCGCCCACAAAGAAATACAGGCCAGACCCGCGCAGCGCATCATAATTATCTAGACCCACAATGCGAATAATATGGCCCGATTTCAGGGTCATACTGCATTCGGTTTCATTCGGGCGCTTGAGTAACCACTTCTCAGGGATAGCCCGCTTCAGACGGTTCCAGAAATTTTTTTTTGCCTGCTTAAACGTCGGACTACCGAACCAGATTTCATTTTCTGGATGCACATCATTCTGGACAGCCATCCGAACAGCACGCCGGATTTCTTCTTGAGCTAGAAACGTTTTACCAAACCGGCGGCCACAAACGGCTGTCCGAAAACGACAATCAGGATGCCAGCCGTGCTTATAAATATTCCACTGTGGGTTTGTAAGTTTTGCGCGCTCACCCTTCCGGAGTTTTTTCACCACGGTCTATTCGCTCTGGATCTTGATCATTCGCCATATCATCAATCGCATCATCATCCTGTGGATCAGGTTTATCTAACCCTAGATGTTTCGCCAGCGCAGTAAGGGCCGCAATTTTACTGTGAGATTTTACCTTGATGGTGCGGTCGCCGCTTTCATTGATGGACTCGCTAATTTCAGAAATTGCGCGGCGCGCGTCCTCAGGAACAGCGTCTGTATTCTTTACGTGCACCCGGCCACCTTGCACCGAAACAATGTCAGTGACGTCTGAAAAACCAATACGTGCAAACTCACGCAGTACATTTTCTTTCGTGATTGCGTAGCGTTCCATAATCCTGTCAATGCGCGCTTGAGCCCGTGCGCGTGCCTCTCGAATTACTGGTGTAACCTTGGTGTTTTTTAGAACGGCATAAGCATTCCGCTCTACAGTGCTGGCAGACCCCTTTGGCTTGTATGCAGCACGGTAGGCTGCCGTCGCATTTTCTCCGTTCGACAGGTATTCTTCTACGAACCGCCGCTGTTTTGGCGTAAGGTTCGCCATGCAGTTTTTACCGGATATCCGCCCCCGAAACTGTTTTCGAACTGCTGCAACATTGCCTCGCGCTGAACCCGTCCATCGACTGCAATCAACAGCGCATTGGAAGCCCGCCCAGACACATTCCCACGCATCAACCCAAACCGTGGCCAACACCTGATACGCACATCAGGACGGAGCCCGGCGTTTGCGCATTCCAGCATCGACAGCGGCAAGTCTGCGCGGTGCCATATATTTTCTGTTGCGGGCATGATGTCGCAAATCAGCGACAGCCCAGACACGATACCCACACATAGAGCATCACGGCGCTTGAAACGCACGATGTCGCCACGCTGGAGTATCTGCATTTGTCCGGGCAAAGAAAAAGCCGCACTGTGGCGGCTGTTAATACAATTATTGCATCGTGATTAGGTTTATACATAAACCGCATGCGGGGTACAAGTCTTTTCTTTGCGCCGCTTTTGCATCTGATAAAATCCTGAAAGCTGCTGGAGCAGCATGCTGCATTGTGCGGACATTTTCCCGCGAGCCACGGTGGCGTTCAGGCGCGGGAAAAACGTCTCTCCTATCTGCCGAAAACTTAACTCATCCACGAGCATCATCCGCAGAATCTGGTTAGCGCGCTCACCGAGGGCATCACGCACGTCTAAAATCCGATCTAGCGCTACAGCCCGTGTAACATGCCACGAAACTGCATCGTGCTTTACGGTAGTATCGGACACGTGATTTTCCGGAAACTCAATGATGCCTTCATACGCAAAAATATAATCCCGATACCAGCGCTCACCTGCGTTTGCGTCGTCCTGACTGATATCCCCGGCATTGAGCAATGATTGCACTGTTGTCAGCACGCGCGGTGGATTTCCACGTGTGAAAACGGATTTAGCTGCACGCTCAGGCGTGGGCCCGTTATCCTGTGCACGCGGGATAATATAGTGCGGTTTTGCCGTCTGCATTTTATCCACCAATTCCTGCAACAATTTCAAAAACAGCCAGCGCCAGCCACAGGCCTATCACGATACGAGGTGGCGTGCGGTCAGTTGTTCGCATTTCTGACCAACTCCTGTTGCGCCTCAGTCAACGGCACGCCAGCCCGCACATTCTGCAACGCGCAAGCCACGTCCCAATTAATTGGCGGAGTGTAAATCTCTACGTTACCGGGCTTGAGAAAATCTGGGAGGTTTTCATGCCATTTCATGCCTCAACAGAATCACAAACCGCTCAAAAAGTACAGTGAAAACTTACCCTTTCGGCCCCCTCATCCAATCATCCCGCAGGGGCAGGATTTCTTCATCCAGTAACCCCGGCTCTGGCTCATGAATGGGCGGCAGATCGTTGCGCGTTTCCTGTGTGGCTGCACGCCGGTTTGTCGACCATTCGTCCCAGCCGATTAGGTTATCGCCTGCAATCCCTATCATTCAGATCCTCCCACCCCTGAAAATAAAACTCACCGCCGTCCAGCGTCTCAACCTCCAGCTCATAAATGCCCCTCTTGCGCGGCCCTATCGCAGGATTAACCCTGACAACGTATATGGTTGATGCGTACGGCAGGCTCCGATATTCCCCGTCCAGCGGGCCGCCTACCAGCAGAATTTTTGCTGCACCCAGTTGGCACTTCACTTCCCACCATCCACAACGCGCAATTCACGCTTGCGGAAATGGCCACCCAGCCGAGGCATAGACATAGCCTCAACAAATGCTGTCGCGTCTTTCATGGCGTCAACAGGGCTGTACGCAACTCCATTTGCACGCGTTCCATCCATCGTTTCAACCGTCCACAACACGTGAGATCGGCCTCTATTTGGCTGCACCCTGACGGTTATCATCGGAAAATCCTTAACTTTTGACATACCCCTAAAATCCCCCACATTGCCCGCAGAGCGTGTTCAAACATTCAATGCGGTCATTTATCGTAATTAAGATGAAACCGTGCTGTGCGCGAAGCCTCGTGGCTCTTTCCTGCATATCGCTGCATGCTGTGCCTCTAGGTTTGCGATGAACGGCTCCAACCAAGCACGGGCCGTCTCATCCGCCGTTTCGAGCTGGCGGCGACACTCAGCGATGCGTTGGCGTAGGCTCGGCTGATCTGGCTGCATCCGCCGCACGGCGTCTTTGGGCTGCACCGGCTGGCGACCCTTCCAAGCGTTGACGGCACGCTCAACGGCGGCGCGTTCCTCTGGCGTGCGGCGCTGTGGCGCTTCCTTGGCGGCCTCGGCCATCTTCACCACCTTGCGGGCTGCGTGAACCTGCCAACGGATTTTCTCAGCGAACGGCAGCAGGTGGGCGTAAAGCTCAGCCGGTGCGGGCCAGAACTTGCCGCGATCACCAGAACGGGCCCATGCCATCATCGTCTCTCGCGTCCAGACACCGGCGGGTAAATCGCTGCATATTTCGCAAATGATCTTGCATTTTTCACCAGCCATTCCAGCAACGTCTGGCGCATTCACAACCACCTCAGAGAGGCTGTTCAGCCATGCCGTGACCAAAACAGGGCCAGCAGGCTCAAGGGCTTGCGTGGCTATGCGATGGGCTTCGGCAACACGCTCAGGGGTCAGGTCTCGGCGCAACATCGGAACGCCACGCATAACCGCTTCACCCAGCGCAACGAAATCCCTGGACGGTTCAACGGGAGCGAGTGGTTTTGTGATTATGGCGCTCATAGTCCCAAATCCTCCAAGCGCGGAGCCCCAGAAAACGCCTCTCGAACACGCTCTTGGCGTGACGGTTGCTGAGAATGGACGATCATTTTCCTCGGTGCGCGCTCAGCCTCTTTCCGACACCAGTTCCGCCAAGTCGCCTCCCAATCGGACTTTCGGCCCTTAGCACCCGGCACGGAAATCCAATAATCCCGAAACTGCTCGCCAACGTCCGTTGGGTTCAGGTGCAGACCGAGTGCAAAGGCCCGCATGGCATCGGTTGGTTTCCAGCCATCAGCAATCCGAGAGCCACGGCTATCAGGTTTCGACGCCGAAGGGGGACTACAGGGGGTATCCGAACGTAGTGAGGATATATCTCTACTCTCTACTCTCTTACCTGCGACGAAATGCGTTTCGTCATTTGTTTCACCGTGCGTTTCATTAGTTGTTTCATCATGTGTTTCAGAAACAGTTTCTGACCGCGTTTCATTCTGCGTTTCGATATTTGGCTGATTACCGCGCTCTTTCTGTTTCGCACGCCATGCTTTCAGGCGTTCGCGATCAGCTTCACGCTTTTCATCTGACTTTAAGCGCAGGTCAAATTTATCCAGCGCGATCTTGCAAAGCTCTTTATGATAAAGCCTGCCATCAGAGCATTTCACAAACCCACGCAAGGCAATTTCTTTTGCTTTGGCCCAGCCACGCTTGTCTGTCCCGAAATCTGCTAGCATTGCTAGTTCAATATCATCATCGGGTAAGCTTCCGCATGGAACTTGATACCAAGCCTCCCACCACAACTTCATTGCGGCCATCCCGGCACGGGGGTTTTCAGAAGCTGCATGCATATAGCTAGAGGACTTGAAGTAACGATTTCCATAAAGAGGCATGAAATCATACCCTCTCAAATCGCAATCTTCTGGCGTCAACGGCTCTTGCATGGTACAGAAACTTTCAGCCATGTCTTGAGCTTCCTTCAAGAATTGGTCAGAAGGCCGCCCGGTTCCCCCGAACCAGCGGCCTTCGTCATATTAGCAGGGTTGCGCCCCGTTGGGTACGGGGTCACAGGTGAAAAGATGCTTGTGGATGCAGGAAATTTCCTCATGCCATCACCGCCCCTTTCAGCGGCACGTCATGTGTTTCCAGAAAATACACAACATCCTCTAGCGACCGGCATATGGCCACGGCTGCACCGGCTGCTTTCAGGCGCTTGTGCATATCCCGCTGCACTTTCGAAACCGTGCCTTTGGGTGTCTTGATCTCGATATAGAGCGGCCTGCCCTTCCAGTTCACAACCATATCTGGAACACCGGGCACACAGCCGCGCTGCTTGCGCCGAAAACCTTCACGCGGGCCACACTGGCGGTTTTCATTGCTCCACGCCACGGCATCATCAGGCAGCATGAACTGCAGGGCCTTCCAGATGAATGTGTGAAGCCTATCTTCTTCGTGTTTCATGGGACATTCCCCGCCTTCAGCTCATGCAGGTAGTCACAATTCGGGCACATCATGCGCGATTTATCTGGGTTACTGAGGGCACGCATCTTGTGATGCCCGTACATGCCACAGTCGCACCTAACCACCCATACAGCTTTTGCAGACTTGGATTTTGACCGTTTGCCACCATACCCAATAACGGTGAGATACCCATGCCGGGTGCCTATTAACCCCTTGGCAATGGCTTGGGCAGTCTCCCCCTCTGGCGTGATGACCGGAAGGGGGTTTTCTTGCCAAGCATCATGATCATGTATGACCTTTTTTGCAGGAGCCCACCCAGTCCCTCGCCCCACTACCACTGCGGCTGTGCGATTTAGCGGGGCTAAGGCAGCAAGATGATCGAATGAAAACGCCCTCATAATCACATCCCTAATGCACGGCGATAGATATCAAGCAGCGTTTCTTCTTCCTCCACATCCGCAGGCTCTTGCTTGCGAAGGCGGATTATCTGGCGGATAACTTTCACGTTGAAGCCTGCGGACTTTGCTTCTGTAAAGATATCCTTAATGTCTCCGGCCAAAGCCTTGCGCTCTTCTTCCATGCGCTCAACGCGTTCAATTATGGAGCGCAGCCGATCTGCGGCAATGCCACCAACTGCCGGGTCATTGCTGTTGTGGCCTGCCATTTCTGTTGTGTTCATCGGTTCATTCCTCTTTTTGCAGGAACACACATCGGCATAACAATGTAGCCAAGGGCGTTGATAATGCTTTCTGGTATGTCGCGTTTGTGCGACAGGACTTCCGAAACAACTGAGCGGGAAACACCAGTTTTACGTGACCACGCGCTTTGGCCACCGGCCAGTTCAACCGCATCGGCTAAACGGCTACGGATTTCGGATACTGGGAATGGGGTCATTTCTTTAACTCTTCCCTCGCCGCCTTCAACGCGCGGTCCATTTTGTCCGCCCATGTGTCCCAATCAAACCAAGACACATGAACCCATGTTACGTGGACGGATGGAGGTGGTCCGCTGTGTGTTCGGAACCATGCGAAACGGCAGAGCCTGAGTTTAATCCACGGCATTTCTCTCCTTCGCGCTCTTTGCGGCGCTGCTGAACGAGTGCATTCACTTCGTCAGCGATAGAGTCACAGGAGGCCATCAGCTCAATAAGCGCCTCAGCATCGGGCGCATTGGTTCCTGACAGCCAGTTCTTAGCGGCGCGTGGCGTTTTGTTCGCTGCACGTGCCAGCATTTCCTGCGCGAAGCGGTAGGGTTTGAATTCCCTCGCTATCATCGCAAGAAGTGTTTCTTTCACCGGGCTCGATGCGCTGCTCATCACAGACTTGCCCCGGCCCAAAATGGACCGATTTCGGCCCTTAAATGCCCGATCATTCCACATCGTTTTCCTCCATTCTCCGTTTTGTGAGAACGGGAGATCGGAGAAACGATGAAGAAGGAGTTCAAGGAATGGCAGGCGGGGTATTGGGAATATACCCCAGCCCGCAAATGCGACACGTATCCAGAGCCACCAGATGGAATACCATTCATCAGGAACTCTATTGTACGCAGTGCGATAATCTGGGCGCAGCTCAATCCCCACGCTACCGTTGGGCAGCGCGTACTTTTGCTACAGGATGTAGCTAGAAGTTTGGGGATTGATGCGTCTTGCATTGGGTGATCTCAGAACGGGATGTCATCGTCCAGTTGGGAATTGCTTTTCTGGCTATCCCAACTGCCGGACTTCTGGTTGCTCTGGCTGCGGCCCTGCTGCTGGCGTGGAGCATCGCCACTGTCGCGGCTATCCAGCAGCACCAGTTCGCCACGATAAGCGGCAAGCACGATTTCGGTGGTGTAGTTTTCCTTACCGTCCTGCCCTGTCCATTTTCTGGTTTGCAGGGAGCCTTCCAGATAAACCTTGCGGCCTTTGCGCAGGAAACGTTCAGCCACATCTGCCAGCCGTTCATTAAAAATGACTACGCGATGCCATTCTGTGCGTTCACGCCGTTCACCAGATGCGCGGTCGTTCCATGTGTCGCTAGTGGCTAGAGAGAAGGAAACAATCTTTGCACCGCTCTGGCTGGTACGAACATCTGGGTCTTTGCCCAGATTGCCGACCAGAATAACCTTGTTAACGCTGCCCGCCATCAGACAATCTCCACACCAAGGATGCGTCCGACAGACTTTGTGAAAGGACTAGGAATCCGCTCGGCATCTTTCCATGCTGAAATGGCCCTATCACTCACATTACAAGCCTTACGAATGAGCGCCCTGTGGAACGCATTGAGGTCTATCAAGCGCAGAGCTTCATCGTGTGTTGCTGATCTCTTCATGCCGTACCGCCATGCTTCGAGCGCTGATTGACCAGCACCCGAAGCCCCATCACCATGGCAATCGCCACAACCACCATGGAGATTCGATATGAGCGATTTTTCGCGGAATGATCTTGAGCGCCAGATTTCTTACCTTGTGTCATACGCACGTAAAGTTTCTGACTTGCTCGAAGGATTACCAACTCCTGCACCAAAGCTGGCAGAGGAAAGGCTAAGGCAAGAATGGCGGCAATGCGCTCTTTCAGACGATAATATGACGCGCGTCCTTGATATGATCGAAGGCAAAGAGCTACCGCCTCACGGGTAGGTTCCGGCATTTCATCATAATCCAGCGTGGCAGCGCGGATACCTATTAGACCAAATGCGGCATTGCGCTGCGCCTCTCTATAGGCAGCCCCAGCACAGGGAATGGCTTGCGCTAGATATGAACCGATAAAACTGCTCATCGCCCCGCCTCCTGTGCTGGGGTGCGCTTCTGTAATTCGTTAAACATGAAGCCAATCTGCGTATGATGTTTCGGGAATGTTGCATTGAAGATGTCATCGAAATGACCAATGCTTGTGGAAACGCCAAGCAGAGTATTCAGCGTACGAATATGCTGCTTGAACGCTGGAATATGCTCGCCCTTGAGCATCTGGTGATGTCGGTAGGCCCTGCGATATTCGTTTTCGCCAACGCTGTTGGTGCGCAGAGCATTCGGGTTAGCCTCACGGATAACCTCAAGACCGAGATTGCCAAACAGGAACTCGTAAACGTAGCGATTGATAAAATGCCCGCAGTTGGGATGATTATTCCGACCGGGCTTTTTGAGATGCATGACACGGTGCAGATTGTCGAAAAACGGCTTTTCAAACCGCTTCTCCCACACCCGCACTTCTGGCGAGAGGATGTTCAGGCGAAGCAGGTCTTTGGTGATGGGTTGCTGGCTATGAGCACGGCGCATTTCGACAAAGGCGCGCGAGACGCCGATCATGATTTGCGTTGCTACAGGCATATCCGAGCGACTGACCATGAACAGAGCTTGATGCTCCGCCAGAAGATAGGCTGTTGTGGTTTTGCCGCCGCCAGAGGGAACGGTGCGTTTTGAAAACACATCGCCAAGCTGTTCTAGGTTTTCCTTATGTTTCTTGATAAGGCGACGAAACACGCGAAGGTCTGTATAGCCCAGCCGCATGGCAAGTTCAGCATCGCTGATGCGCAGTTCACCATCAGCCTGCCGCTCAATCTTGAAAGGAATGATCTCGGCAGTCATTGGGCTGCCTCCTGTGTGGAGACGCGCTTGAACAGGTCCGGCCGCAGTTCTTCGCGGGGGATGCTAAATTCGCGTTCAATAGCTGGACAATGGTGAGGAGGTATTTTTTTCCACCCAAGGACAGTTGAGTGGGAGCGTAAACCGAGCTTCGTGGCAACCACAGAGCACCCGCCAGCTCTCTTGAAAAGTTCTTTAGGTTCCATGCGCATAATGTCGCACATACCGACATTTCTGGTCAATAAAAAACGTCGCACATGACGACTCATAATTTTTTATAACGTGCCAAGGTGCTTTAATGAGTCACGCAAAAACGATGGGCGAGCGCCTTAGGGCGATGCGGCGAGCAAAAGGGCTAGTGCAGGCAGCTGCCGCAGAGGCCATTGGCATAAGCCGCAATCATCTGACTGAAATTGAGAATGGGAAAGCGCCGGGATTTCAGACATTTTGCGCTCTAGCTGATTTTTATCAGGTTAGCATGGACTACCTTTATCGAGGCGTTCCTTCTTCGCACGCGCCTGCGCAAACCCTCGATAATGCCGAGGAGGCTGCTTGGGTCGGGCTCTGGCGAGACATGAACGAGAAGCAAAGGCGGATGGCGCTTGCCCTGATACAGGCTGCCATCGATACCGATGCCGCCTAACCCCTCGCCAGTGATTCTGCCTACCCGTGCCATTCGGGCAGTATGTCAGAACGAAACAGGAACGGCAAGGCGGCAATATCATGTTGAAAGGACAAAAAATGAGTGAACAAAAGAAAGAAGAAATTCCGGTCGCCCCACTTCCTCCCACTGTAAATACTTTCCATGCTTCCGTATCGTATGTTGGGATTGTGGCATTTGACTTCACGGTCTTATTTGCTCGTCCACGCCCCATGCTTCGAACGGATAATGCTGAAGTTGGCCCTGATGCCCAAATGCAACCTATATCCCTCGCTTATTTAAGCCCAAATGCAGCCAAATCACTTGCGAAGGCATTATCTAAAGCTGTGTCAGATTATGAGAAAAATTTTGGTGAAATCCCAACTTTAGATTTGGATAAAGAGTGAGGATACGTTTTGGCCGACCAAAAACGATATCTCATGCGAATTCCCTGTGGCTACCCAGATATAGAGGGATCTGTATTTATGGGAACAGCCACTTGGGAGCATATTCAAGATAGACACTCCGAAGTGGATTTCCCTGATGTTTACGATACAGTGCAAAATCCAAAGGCAGTTCATCAAGATGTAACAAAAAAGAATGGCTTACTTTTTGTCGGCTGCCGCGTTATGGCTGATACAAACCATCCCGTTCGTGTTGCCGTGAAAACAGGGTTGCCTGACGGGAATTTCGTGCAGACGGCTTTTTATTCCAGTGATCCTATCGCGGGAAAAATGCTCTGGGAACAAGATGATGGAGGGGGTGATGACAAATAAAATTGAAACATCATACGACCCATTTGCCGATGTTCTCTATTTATCCGTTGGGCACCCAGAAAGAGCAGTCTCTCATCAAGACAGTTTTGGGCTTGTCTGGAGAAATAAAATTGGGGCTGATGCACCTTTTGCGGTAACTATAATAGATTTCAAAGATATCTGGGCCAAAGAGAGGCGCAGTCAGTTAGTTAATGAAATAGCTCACAAACTAAATATCTCGGCTCGTGATGTTGAGGAAAATCTACCCCATTAACCGATATTGAGCTGCCCAATCCCTGCCCTTTTCTCGCCCAAGCACGGGCACACTCACCTGCCAACCTCCCCTTATCCAATAAGAGGGTAAGGTCAGATGAAACGCATTTCTTACTACGTGATCGACATTACTAGGCAGGCTTTCTCGCTCCTCTCTGTGGCTAGGTGGTTTGGTGTAGAACGCATGATGGCTTATGCTCCCCAACGGTAATCAGGCCCATTTTTATCCCGCTCGTAACTGGGCGGGATATTTTTTGTCTGGTTATGTCGTAATTTGCGACATTTATTGTTGACAAGCCATGTCGGTATAAGCGACATAATAACCCATCACAACCGAACAGGCGATGGGCAATGACCGATACAGTCGAGCAGACGGCTCCCAAGAAATACGAACTCACAGACGAAACAACAACGTCATGGGATGGCAGAACGCTGCACCGCATTCGTGCGCTGGTAGCCATCGCATCTATTGGCGTGGCCGCAGGTGATCTGGGCGGCTTTATCGAAACAGAAACCAACCTAGAGCAGTCCGGCAATGCTTGGGTGTACGGCGATGCTCGGGTGTTCGGCGATGCTTGGGTGTCCTTGAGTATTCATGTTGGCTGGTTCTCGAATGTTGGTTCCGAGAACGGCACTCTCACCTATTTTCGCACCAAGGATGGCGGGATTTATACAGATCATGTGTGTTTTGACGGAACGCTTGATGAATTTGAGAGTGCCGTAAAGAAGCGGCATGGCGATACACAAATTGGAAAAGAATACGCGCTACTCATTGAGTTTATCCGGTTGCGCGCAACCTCTTGGCAGGACGTCGAACAGGAGGCTGCATAATGTCCGGAACAATCCACAAAGACGGCATCCCCGAACGCATCGGAAGCGGTGCGCGGGATGTATATGACTGGTTGCAGTTTACGGCGCTGGGGCAGTTGGTGTGTCTGGCTGTGTTTTTCTACGGCCTGTTTGCACTCATTATCCTCACAGAACCCGGACACAAAATAGCTGAATACCTGATCGAGTTAGTCGTGATGATCGGCTGCAACCTGTTCGGTGCGCCCTATCCCTACTGATGCCGCAATGTTTCCCGCTGTCCGCAGCGGGTTGCATGGCCGCATTGGCCGAATATTTCTCCACGCTAGGAGTAGAAAATGGCTTACACAAACAAGACGTACGCAAACGCCGTGCGTGATGGCATGTTTAATACTGATGATGTGCCGGCGCATGTAGCGCGTGAAATCCGCGAATATGAAGCAGCAATAGATCAACATAGCCAGATCATCATGCGTATGCAGCGGGATGAGTTTTCAGACCGTGATTTTGCAGACACGATGATCGAATACTCAGAAGAAGCTATCGATAATATGGTCTGTGCTGTGCGTGAACTGCGCGAAAAGCGGAAGGAAAGCATTAAGTCTGCCGCCCTGTCGCATAATGACGACATGCGCAAAGTTACGGAGTGCGCGGCATGAGTGCGTGGAATGAGCACGAAGCAGTCGTGCACTCACTACTCCTGCAACATATCCCGCATGAAAAACGCGACATCGCAATGCGGGCGCTTTCCAACCTGACGCGCGAATACGTGCGCCTAGAATTGCAGCATCGCGATGCGGTGGAGGCGGTGCGGCGTGTGCATCCGTTTCGTGAGTTGGAGGCTGCGTGATGGTTATTTCTAAATCTGGGATATATGACCTAACAAACGAGCAGTATCATGCCGATCCATGCCCAGAAATGAGCCTCTCAAGCTCTGGGGCTCGTGATCTACTCTCGTCATGCCCTGCCAAATTCATAGCCGCAAAACAGTTGCCGCAACAAAATAAGCGCTGCTTTGATATCGGGAGCGCAGGGCACCTGATGGTTTTAGAACCGCATTTGTTCGATCAGAAGGTATGCGAGATCAAGCACCCGGACTGGCGTACAAAGGCGGCAAAGGAAGAGCGGGATGCCGCGTACGCAGAGGGGAGAATTCCACTCCTATCTAGGGAGGTTGAGGATATCCGCGCCATGCACTCGGTTGTCTGGCGCGACAGTCTCGGCGCACGTGCGTTCTCTGGGGGTAAGGCAGAGCAGTCATTAGTCTGGCGGGATGAGGAGTTCGGCATCTGGTGCCGACTGCGCCCCGACTACGTACCAAATAATGCTGTTCGGATATTTGACTACAAGACCGCCACGAACGGATCTCCAGATGCATTTATGAAAGAGATTTACAATCGCGGATATCACCAGCAGGCAGCGTGGTATCTGGATGGATATGAGGCCGTTACTGGCCACCGTCCACGCGAGTTCTGGTTTGTTGTGCAGGAGAAAACAGCCCCGTTTCTGCTGTCATTTTTCCAAATGGATGAAATGTCTCTGGAAATCGGCCGCACCCTTAACCGTCAGGCCAAGGGCATTTTTGCATGGTGCCTCCGAAATAACTGCTGGCCCGGATATCAGCCAGAAGTTGATGGCAAGGTGCGCTTTTTCACCACATCACCACCAGCATGGCTGGTCAGAGAATACGAATTCAAGAACGAGCATGGCGCTTACGAGCCACCAGAAATTAAGCGGAAGGAAGTTGCGTGATGAACGCCCCTCAGAAACAAAATACAAGAGCCGCCGTAAAGAAAATCTCTCCTCAGGAATTCGCAGAGCAATTTGCGGCCATTATTCCCCAGGTTAAATCTGTGCTGCCTGCGCATGTAACATTTGAAAAATTCGAACGTGTTGTGAGGCTGGCTGTTCGGAAAAACCCTGACCTACTAACCTGCTCGCCAGCATCTTTGTTTATGGCCTGCATTCAGGCGGCTTCTGATGGTCTTTTACCAGATGGCCGGGAGGGTGCAATCGTATCACGCTGGAGTTCTAAAAAATCATGCAACGAAGCGTCATGGATGCCCATGGTAGCTGGCCTAATGAAACTGGCGCGCAATAGTGGAGATATCGCCAGCATTTCTTCGCAAGTCGTATTCGAGGGAGAGCATTTTCGCGTTGTTCTTGGCGATGAGGAGCGTATCGAGCATGAGCGCGATCTTGGGAAAACGGGCGGAAAAATTGTCGCAGCTTATGCTGTCGCCCGCCTAAAGGACGGTTCTGACCCAATCCGTGAAATCATGTCATGGGGACAAATCGAAAAGATCAGAAATACTAACAAGAAATGGGAATGGGGACCATGGAAGGCGTGGGAAGATGAAATGGCTCGGAAAACAGTCATTCGCCGACTTGCAAAGAGACTTCCTATGTCCACAGACAAAGAGGGGGAGAGGCTTCGATCTGCCATTGAACGCATTGATAGTCTAGTTGATATCAGCGCCAATGTAGATGCCCCCCAAATCGCCGCAGACGATGAATTTGCCGCTGCTGCACACGGCGTTGAACCGCAGCAGATTGCCGCGCCTGATCTGATCGGACGCCTCGCGCAGATGCAATCACTGGAGCAGGTGCAGGATATCGAGCCGCAGGTATCACACGCAATTCAGGAGGCTGACAAACGCGGCGATAGCGATACGGCTAATGCCCTTGATGCAGCCCTCCAATCCGCCCTGTCTCGCACCAGCACCGCGAAAGAAGAAGTGCCAGCATGATCCTCTTTTTTGATACAGAGACAACTGGACTTCCAGACCGGCACACTCCCCTTAATTCCGACCGGCAGCTGCATTGCGTGCAGCTTGCAGCCCTGCTGACAGAATATGATGGAACGGAACGCGCAAGCCTAAACCTGATCGTTCACCCTGATGGGTGGACGATACCGGAAGCGGCGGCAACGGTTCATGGCATCACAACGGAAATGGCGCAGCGTTGCGGTGTGCGGGAGGCTGTGGCTGCCGCTGCCTTCTATGATTTGACTAAAAAGGCCGACTTGCTTGTCGCGCACAATATCAAATTCGATGTGCAGATCATTGATATTATGTTTGCACGTGTCCCGCGCGGTTGGTGCCTGCTAGGTGAAAAGTTCTGCACAATGGATGCATCCGCTCCGCTGGTAAATCTGCCACCGACAGAGCGCATGATTGCCGCAGGGATCAATAAACCCAAGGCCCCGAAGCTGGAAGAGTGCGTCAAGCATTTCTTCAATGAAGAACTGATAGGCGCACATGATGCAATGGTAGATGTTCGAGCCTGCGCTCGTCTGTTCTTCCATCTGCGGGATGTAGAAGGAGCCGCAGCATGACCAAAAAACTAAAAATTCTCGGCCCCTACACGCCAGATCATGAGGGGCCGTTCTGCACGCGGGATGGAAGGCCGGTGCGGATAATAACCCGGGCTGGTGGCAGCGAGAAATACCCCGTTGTCGCAATCATAGATGGTTGTGATTTAGCCGGAAGTTTTGAAGCTGATGGTTCTGTTATTTCAATCGTGAGGCCAAAGCCAGATGACCTCATGAATGCCGAGGAAGTCCCCGAAGCGCGGGAGTTTTGGATTAATGAGTATCGCCGTGGAGATGGATCAATAGGTGCTTCTCGCCCACGCGAAACAGAATGCGAGGCGGCGCGTGAATGTCAGGAATTACCTCATTGGAATTGGGTGAGAACAATCCACGTCCGCGAAGTGCTGCCGGGAGAGGGCGAATGAGCGACCAGAAACCCACAGGCGTTTTCATTCGGCTTCCGTTGAGTAGGGAAGATGAACGAAAAATCCATGATTTAGAGCCATATAAGAAAGGGAAAGAACGGGCTCTCCTCGCCATTGGCACGCCTGTTGCAGACGATGAACTGAAACCTATCGCATATGTAAATGCTGAACGCCTCAAGTGGAAAATTGCGACAGATAATGATTTTATTTTGTCGTTTTCGGGGGCACCTAATCTCGGCAAGGGCACGTTAAAATTGGCAGATGGGATTGTGTTTTACACAGACCACCAAGCCGCCCTCGCCCAGCGTGATGCAGAGATTGCGCGGTTTCGGGAGTATTACGAGGCATCCGAGGCAATTAACCAGGTTGGTATTTTGGGAGCAACACCTGAAATGTACGACCGTGAAAACCTCGCCCGCAAAGCCCTGAAAGGCCCGGACGCATGAGCGAGGGATTAAAGTGCTGCCCAGAAGGTACAGATGTATGCTGCATCGCAGTCGTAAAATTGCGCAGAGCCGCAACGATGGAATGCGTTGGGTATCGGGCCGTATGTGACGAGTGTTTAGAAATAGGACCAACTTGCCAGAGTGAGCGCGAGGCCATCACCGCATGGAACACCCGCGCAGGAGAGACAGCGTAATGGATACAAACGATTTTTGTATGCTGGTAGATGATGCGGGTCGCGATAAGGACGCGTACGTAAGCATAGATAGATTGCGTATCACAAAGGAGTTTTTAGAAGACCTGTGTGAAGACAGTGACGAAATTAAAGGAATGACCGTTGCCGACATTATTGATCTGATGGAGGACGCGCTATGACCGACCCCACAAACTGGCCCGACCCAAATCGCCCCGGCGTGCCGATGTACCCTGAGCGGGATGGGTGGCATGTCATGGAGGGTAGAGCAGCGGGCCAGACCGCCCTCACTCATTGGAATGGCAGAGAGTGGGGCGGCGGAGAACAAGTGCGCGCCCTCAATACCTCGCCAGAATGGTACCGATACGTTGGTCCCGTCCTTACCCCCACGCAGATAAACGAGATGTTGGCGGCGGAACGGGAGAGGTGTGTGAA
The DNA here is from genome assembly GCF_008704325.1 of Acetobacter sp. DmW_125128. Taxonomy (NCBI): domain Bacteria; kingdom Pseudomonadati; phylum Pseudomonadota; class Alphaproteobacteria; order Acetobacterales; family Acetobacteraceae; genus Acetobacter; species Acetobacter sp. DmW_125128. Next base: position 96,981 of record NZ_VHOP01000001.1, read on the forward strand.
GGTGACTACCGAAGTCAGCGATACTTACTACGCTCATCGAGAAGAAGCAGAAAGTGACGATGAGCGAATTTATGCCGACGAACGTATGTGTGCAGCGCAGGAATGTGCTGAAGCAATTCGCAACCTAGGAGACGCGCCATGAGCAGGACGGATACCCAATTATTCGATGATATCGAAAAGGTCAGGAACCATCCCAGTTTTGTCGAAGAAGAAGATGGATGGTACGCCTCTACATCTTTGCGCGAACCGTGGGGGCCATACCCATCATTACAGGACGCAGTTCGGGCTGTGGTGGCTGATGCTTTAGATGGAGATACGCGATGAGAACGAGAGAGGAGCAGATTTATCAGTTAGCATGCGCCATCTTTAATCAGCACATTGATATCGATGAGTGCATCACCTTAGCCCGTAATTACATACTCGAAGCCGAGCGCCGTGCAGAACAGCGGGTGCGGGCGGAGATCGGGCGGAGAGTGGATAAAGCCTGCGAAACCGTCATGTCACTAGAAACGCCTTTAATGAAAGGTGATAATCTCGCAGTTACTTTGTGCTCTCACTTTGAAGATTGCGAAGGCGAGGCAGATGATAATGGATGGCACCCAAAAGCCATTGAAGGGTATGACCAAGTCAAGAGCGCCATAGGTCAACATTTCCGCCAAGCCATCGACGCAGCGCGGGAGGTGGGGTGATGGGAAAGGACTACGAAAATGATCCGCGTATGACTGTAGTTCGACGGTTTCTTTGGTCGGAAGTGCTGAGAGACACGAAATACGGCCTACCCGGAGATGAGCATTATTGGCTAATGGCAGAGGCGCTTTTGCGGTCCATTGATTCTGGTGAGGTTGTGCCATTACCTATCATTGGAGGATCACAATGACTGACCCACGGATTGAGGCGGCAGTTGAAGCCGCGTGGAGCAATACATTCCAATTTAAAGAGGGCATATCTTTCCCCCAATATCAAAACAAAAGTCCAGAGGCTTCCGCAGAGTTTCACAAAGCGATTACGCTCGCCCTCGCAGCAGCAGACGCGGCGGCTTGGAGGCCGATTGAGACGGCTCCACGGAATAGAACAGATATTCTGGCCAAAACACGAGCCGATATTTTCCCAGATGCTCACAATAGATCTGGATGGAATGATAGGTACGTAGTGATTAGGCATGAAGGTATCGTTAACGATGGATTTGATATGGGTTGGTCAGTCGCTGCGCCTGTCGGATACGGGGGAATGCCTGATGAATGGTTTGTAGGATGGCAACCCCTGCCCGCTCCACCGACAGGAGGTGGGAATGGGTGAAGCGCTGCCGGATCTTATGACCACCAAAGATGTGCTGACGCGCCTTAACGGCAGAATTGGTCGCACTCGGCTTCTGGAGCATCTTCGGAAGCACCCTGAATATAATGGTGGCCCCACGCACAGACGATGGGGGAAAAAGTTTGTTTTCTCCCCTGATGATTATCAAAGACTTATCGAGAGTATGGAATGTCCCTCAAGCTCGTCACGTTCTCCCACGCGAAAAACTTTTTTATCAGGGGGACGGTCGGGGGTAAGCGAATACTGGAAAGTACGGGCACAACAAACCGCCGCCTCGCAGAAGAATACCGGACAAAAAGAGAGGCGGAGTTCTGGCAGGAAAAACTCTATGGAACCCGCGCTGTCATAACTTTCGCCGATGCAGCCACGGCATATATGAAAGATGCGCCACGTTCAGCAGCAACAGGGCGTTATGTAGATAAGCTCGTGGAATACTTTGGAGATACCAAACTTTCCAGCATTAATAATGCCTCGCTTCGAGGCGCATATGCCAAAATATTGAAGGATGCAGAAAAGTCAGCCCCATCCACAAAGAAGCGAGCGGTCAGAACGCCATTACAGGCAATCCTAGAGTTTGGGGCAATACAAGGCTGGTGCGATCGACCGGCCTTTGCGCCAATCTCCGTACCGACCACCATTAAGCGTTTTCTGTTGCCCGAGCAGGCAACGGCGCTAGTCCAGCATGCCGCACCACATTTGCAGCCATTATTCGTTTTTTTGCTGGGGACTGGGTGCCGTCTATCAGAGGCACTGGATCTACAATGGAAAGATGTCAACCTACACGGGGCACGTGCCATTGTCTGGCAAAAGCAAGGTCGGCAGAGACATGTTGATTTATGCCCAGCCGTTATCTGCTGGCTATCATCTATAGAGTTACGGGACGGTTATGTATTCAGGCCCGAGAAAAAAACCGTGCATGGGATCATAACGGGGGAACGTTACCACGATTCTGGACGCCAGTATGGAGGCCAGATTAAAAACGGATGGGCAGGAGCTTGCCAACGTGCCGGTTTGCCTGGGCGAATTCGGGAATGGACTCCAAAAGGGCAGAATAAGGCAAAGCGGGCCTTCGTGCCGGAGTTTACACCCCATGATCTGCGGCACACATGGGCGTCATGGCACTACTGCGTGCATAAGGATCTTCTGCTACTGAAATCAGACGGCGACTGGAGTAGCATCAATACCGTGACGATATATGCCAAACTCATGCCGCCAGTGTATCGGGAAGATATTATCAGGTGGTGGCGGGATGGCCCGCGCATCATTCCGAGCCCATAAAACCAATAACCAATGCGTAACCACACACCGTAAAATAACATGCGCAAAAGCGGTTTATTGTGTACCAATTTGGATTGGAGGAGTTGCATGGATTTTCTGAAAAATCCGCAGAAAACTGCCGGGAACAGATGGTGGGCGCAACAGGGATTGAACCTGTGACCCCTACCATGTCAAGATAGTGCTCTACCGCTGAGCTATGCGCCCATCTGTAACCGTGGGCCGCCTTTTATCCTTCTTGCGTGGCAAACGCAACCCCTTAGAATAGCGGCAACATGAAAAATCTTGCCCACTCCCTGCTGCCTCGCCATTTGGCACGTTTGCTGGAAAACGCACCACAGACAGATTTGCCAGATCAGGCAGGCCGGGCCATCTCCCCTGCTCCGTTTGAGGTGCAAGGTACCGTGGGCGCGCCTATTGTGCTGGCATCTCCGCATTCCGGGCAGTTTTATCCAGAAACCTTTGTGCAAAATGCCCGTCAGCCACTTTCTGTCTTACGTAGTGGAGAGGATAGCCATATTCACCTTTTGGCAGAACAGGCACACGCGCTAGGGCCCGCTTTGCTGCATGCTACCTTCCCCCGTGTGTTTTGCGATGTAAATCGTGGCGCGTGGGATATGGATACCCGCATGTTTCACGGCCCCATTCCCGCTTTTGTGCGCCCTACAGAGCGTGGTCTTGCTGGCTTTGGCTCCATTCCGCGCATCGTAGGTAACAGAAAACCCATTTACTGGCACCGTCTACCCTTTATGGAAGCCGCCTTGCGCATCCGCCATTACTGGATGCCTTACCACGCAGCATTGGCCGATATGCTGGAAAAAACACGCGCAAAACACGGCATCTGCCTGCTGCTAGACTTACATTCCATGCCCGATATGCCAGAAACTGCCTGCCCAGACTTTGTATTGGGCGATGCCCACGGCACTACATGCCACCCAGATATTATCAGCGCAGCCGAACAAACCTTGCAGAATTTAGGCTTTCGTACCACGCGCAACCAGCCTTATGCAGGCGGATATATCACTCGCCATTACGGCAGACCGCAGCAAAACCTGCATGCCCTGCAAATTGAAATGCGTAGAAGCCTGTACATGAATGAAGAAACCCACATCTGCCACGCAGGCTTTGCTCCGCTCTCCAACGCATTGGCGCGTGTTACAGAAAAACTGTTGAAGCTCTTTCCCGCATCTCACGGTTTATAGAAAAGAAGCATGCGCATTATCTCACGGGGTGGATATTGAAAATACGGCTTAACCACCACATCTGATAATCACATAAAAGCAAACAATGCATTACAGGACGTAAACATGACAGAAACAACCCAGAACACCACACCCAATGCCGAAACGCGGGAGTTTAGTGCAGAAGTTGGGCGGATGCTGGATCTGGTTGTCCACTCTCTCTATTCTGAAAGAGAAATTTTCCTGCGCGAACTGGTGGCCAACGCGGCAGACGCCACAGACCGCAGGCGCTTTGAAGCCCTGACAGATGGTGCCCGCGCCCTGCCAGAAGATGCCAAAATTCACATTAACCCTGACAAAGATGCGCGCCTGTTAACCATTACCGATGATGGTTCGGGCATGACCAAGGAAGAATTGATTAACAACCTTGGCACCATTGCCCGCTCTGGCACCCGTGCTTTTGGCCAGCAGCTTGAAAACGCAAAACCGGAAGATCGCCCCAGCCTGATTGGTCAGTTTGGCGTAGGCTTTTATGCGGCCTTTATGGTGGCGGATAAAGTGGATGTGGTTTCTCGCCGTGCCGGATCTGATGAAGCATGGCGCTGGACTTCTGATGGGCGTGGATCTTACACACTGGAACCCGCCACGCGGGACAAGCCGGGTACAGATATTACCCTGCACATCAAGTCTGACGCTGAAGAGTTTCTGGATCCTACCCGTCTGCAAACTGTTATCCGCAAATGGTCGGACAATATTGCATGGCCTGTTACCATTCTGCATGATGGCAAAGAAGAAACAGCCAACGAAGGCAAGGCCCTTTGGCTAAAACCCAAAAGTGAAATTACAGAAGAACAGCTAGAAGAATTCTACCGCCATCTCACCCATAATTTTGATAAACCATGGGATACGTTGCATTGGCGCGCAGAAGGCACCATTGAATTTGCAGCCCTGCTGTTTATCCCTTCCATGCGGCCTTTTGAGTTTGCGGAACAAACGCGTGAAAGCAAGCTGCGCCTGCATGTGCGCCGCATGTTTATTACCGATGAAGCCGAAATTCTGCCGCCATGGCTGCGCTTTGTGCAGGGTGTTGTAGATACGGAAGATCTGCCGCTTAACGTCTCACGCGAAATGTTGCAGGCCACACCTGTTCTGGCCCGTATCCGCAAGGCTGTTACAAGCAAGGTGATGGGTGAACTCAAAACCCGCGCCAAAGATGCCGAAAGCTACGCTGCATTTTGGGAAAACTTTGGCCCAGTTCTGAAAGAAGGCATGTGGGATGACCCCACACACCGTACAGAAGTTGCCGCACTCAGCCGCTTCCGTTCCAGCGCCGTGGATGGTCTGACATCTCTGGATGAGTATGTCAGCCGCATGAAGCCAGAACAGGATGCCATCTACTACGTAACGGGTGACAGCGCAGAAGTGCTGGCAGCATCTCCTCAGATTGAAGGCTTCAAGGCGCGCGGTGTGGAAGTGCTACTGTTGTCTGACCCAGTGGATTCCTTCTGGCCGGATCGTCTGGGCACGTATGAGGGCAAAACCCTGCGCAACGTGGCACAGGGTATGACTGATCTGGAAAAATTTGGCGCGCCAGAAGAAACAGCAGCCGAAAAAGCAGATATGGAAACTCTGATTCCAGCTCTGAAGGACGCACTAGGGCAAGATGTTTCAGACGTATGTGCCACAGACCGTCTGGTTTCCAGCGCAATGGTGTTGAGTGCGCCAGAAGGTGGGCCTGATCTACAATTACGCAAGCTCATGCAACGCAGTGGGCAGAGCATGCCAGAAGCTGCACCCATTCTGGAACTCAACCCGGCTCATCCTATCGTGCACACGCTGGCGCAAAAGGTAAAAGCGGGGGAAAAAGTAGATACTCTGGCCCATATCCTGCTGGATGTTGCCAGTATCCAGAATGGTGAGACACCCAAGGATGTAAATGCCTTTTCTCGCCGTCTGATGGAATATCTGGCACAGGATGCAAAGCCTGAGGCCCCAAAAGCCTGAGGCCCGGCTTCACAAAATATTTATATGTTTCAGAAAGGCCCGGTTCTGCCGGGCCTTTCCTTTTTACAGCACAAACTTTTCAAAAACATCATGACAGCAACGCCACGGAAATATCTGGTGGATGACACTCAAAAAGAACTTTTCGCACTCTGGTGCATTCTAGTAGGCAGAACCCGCTATTGAGCTTTTATTACAAAAAGATAGCGGCACTTTTTGAATAAGACCTGTTGTATGGAAAATTTTGAAAGGGCTATCTAAATGTTCTCCACTAAAAAAACAATAATGGCTGCAAGCTGTATTCTGGGGCTAAGCGCCGCAAGCATGACACAAGCACAGGACATGCCTTCTCATCTTCCAGCAGGCACCACATTTCCTGCCACTCCTGCCGGTTCCCTTCCGGTAACAGATCCAGCTCATCCGGCTTCTGCCCCTACTAATGGTGCGCAGGTTGTGGGCAATGTCTCGGGCACCTCTACCACCTCCACTCCCGGCGTTTTGGGAGAAGGCGGCCTGCCATCAATAGAAAACGCAAGCACCGGAAATGTGGCGGGACTGCTTTCCTATTGCGTGCATAAAAATTATGCCTCTGGCACCACACCACGCAGCGTTGCACGCAATCTTTCCAAACGGCCTGATGTACGAAACGATCAAGGTTACTCTTTGGGCGGGCAAGGGCTACTGCAAAACAGCACTTCCAAACCCTTTGATATTGCCACGCTTGACCTTTCCAAGCGCGTAAAGCTGTGCAGTGACCTCACAAAAAAAGGCCAAAGCCTGACAGACTAATACTCTATAATGCACGGGGCATGCCGTAACAGGCTGCCCCACATGAGGGATATGCCAAGCCCACCCGCGGCAGGCATTATTTTTTGTTTTCTGCTTCTAATTTTTTGACACTTTCCCAAATATCATCAAGCACTTCTACGCTTTGGTCAGACATAGAAAGCCCCTGCTCTGCCAGAACAGCCTCTACCCCTTCAAACCTACGGGTGAATTTGTCACACGCTTGGCGCAAGCAGGCTTCCGGGTCCAGCTTTAGCCGCCGTGCCAAACTGGCAATAGAAAACAAAACATCGCCAAGCTCATCCTGCATGCGTTCACGGTTGCCAGCTTTCAGTTCAACAGAAAACTCTTCAATTTCCTCATGAACCTTGGCCACTACGCCAGAAATATCTGGCCAATCAAACCCCACACGGGCGGCCCGCGCAGCCAATTTGGAAGCGCGCAATAATGCAGGCAATGCTGGCGGCACACCGGCCAAGGCTCCTGGCACTGCTGCCCCTCTGCCATTCTTCTGCCCGGCATTGCGGCGGCGTTCCTGCTCTTTTAGCATTTCCCACTGGCCGGGAATATCCTGTTTTGGCTTAGGAGAATCAGTTACGGTTTGATCTTCCAGCACATCGGCACCAAACACCACATGCGGGTGGCGGCGGATCATCTTTTCCGTAATCATGCGTGCTACGGTTGCAAAATCAAACTGCCCTTCTTCCTGTGCAAGCTGGGCCTGATACACCACCTGTAACAGCAGATCTCCCAGTTCATCAGGAAACGCATTCCAATCCTGTTTTTGTATGGCATCCAGCACTTCATACGCCTCTTCAATGGCATAGGGAGCTATGGTTTCATGCGTTTGCTCTCTATCCCACGGGCAGCCTTCCTTGGGGTCTCGCAAGCGGGCCATAAGGGCGAGCAGACGTTGCAGTTCGTATGCGGCCTGTTGGCTGCTGCCCTGTTTTGCAGTTTTTGCCGGTTGCCTTGGCGTAGGTGAAATGACCATGCTTGTTTCTGCCTTTGGTTTGCATACATACACCGCAGCCCGGTGCAAAAGATATGATAGCATTTTGCCATAAACAGCCGCGCCGTCTATGCGGCAGCAGCCAGAAAGCCTAATCTGCCGCCAGAACCAGAATGAGGTAAGGCATGACACAGAAACCCGTAATCTTTATTGATGGTGAAGCCGGCACAACAGGGCTTGAAATTCGCGAACGCCTTGCCCCTTTGCCTGTCACACTCCATTCCATAGATCACGCACAGCGGAAAGACCCGGCCGCCCGTAAGGAAGCCATGCAGGCCGCAGATCTGGTTGTGCTGTGCCTGCCCGATGATGCATCGCGCGAGGCTGTTGAAATGGCTGCCGAGTTAGGCGATGCGGCGCCGCGCATTCTGGATGCCAGCACAGCTTTCCGCACAGCACCCGGCTGGGTTTATGGTTTTCCCGAACTAGAAGTCGGACAGGCTGAAGCCATTGCCATTGCCCCCCGCGTTGCCAACCCCGGTTGTTACCCCACAGGGGCCATTGCCCTGCTGCGCCCATTGCTTGATGCTGGCGTTATGGACGCACGTTACCCCGTGTGCATTAACGCCATTAGCGGATACTCTGGCGGGGGCCGCAGCATGATTGAAGCACATGAGCGCGATGGCGGCCCAGCATTTGAACTGTATGGCCTGAAGCTTGAGCATAAGCATGTACCCGAAATTCACCAGCACGCGGGGCTTAAGCGCAGGCCGGTTTTTGTGCCATCTGTTGGGCACTTTGCACGCGGCATGATTGTTTCCATTCCGCTGCATCTGGATGATCTGAACGGAAACGTGAGCGGGGAAGACCTGCACAACATTCTGGAAAAACATTACACAAGGCAAGACCATGTGCGTGTGCTGGCCGCAGAGCCAAAACTTTCTGCCGAAGCCCTTGCTGGAAGCGACAGAATGGAACTGCGCGTGCATGCCAATACCCAAAACCGGCAGGCGTTGCTTACGGCCCGTTTGGATAATCTGGGCAAAGGGGCATCTGGTGCCGCGTTACAGAACATCCGGCTGATGCTGGGCCTGAACGCACCCTGATCCTGCCCACACAAAACAAAAGAAAGGTTAAAAACTATGAGCAACCGTGTTGCGCTTGTAACCGGCGGAAGCCGAGGCATTGGTGCCGCTATTGTTGAGGCTCTGGCAAAAGATGGCTACGATATTGCCCTCTCTTACGCCAACAGTGCAGATGCTGCTGAAAAAATTGCCCAAAAGGTGCGTGCACTGGGCCGCAAGGCAATCACCATTAAAGCCAACGGAGCCACGGTAGAAGGCAACAAGGCTGTTATTGCCAAAACCATTGCAGATTTTGGCCGTATTGATGCGCTTGTGTGCAATGCGGGCATGTTCCCTTACGGCCCAATTCATGAAACCAGCGTTGAAGATATTGAAAAAGTTCTCAACCTGAATGTGCGTGCTGTTATGATTGAAACAGCAGAAGCCGCAAAGCACATGCAAAAAGGTGGCCGCCTTATTTTTATAGGTTCTGCTTTTGGTGCACGCGCGCCCTTCCCCGGTATTTCTCTTTACGCCACAACAAAAGCTGCGCTTCGCGGTTTTGCCAAGGCTGTTGCGCGTGATCTTGGGCCAAAAGGCATTACAGCCAACGTGGTAGAACCCGGCCCAATTGATACGGACATGAACCCGGCTGAAGGCGAAGTTGCAAAACTGATCAGCAGCTTTGTGGCGACCGGTGCTTATGGCACGGTGGCGGATATTGCCTCTACAGTTGCCTTTCTTGCCAGCCCACAGGCTGAATACATTACAGGCGCGGCCATTCCGGTAGATGGTGGATTAGAAGCTTAAAGCCTTCCACTTTTTCTAACGAAGTTTTATTTAGAGCCCCAGCATCCATTTTTAGGATGCTGGGGCTTTTTTGTTAAGCCGGGCAAAAACCTTGCCGCAGAAATTATGCTGACAGCGCTACATCTTCCTGCTGATCGACACACACAACATACGGGCCGGATGCTCGAATTTCTAAACTGAGAATACCCATTTTGTTTGTAGCAATGTTAAGCAGTGGCAAAAGGGCATTGCCATCTGTCCATGCGCAATCTTGCCACCCCATATCATGCCACCCTTCTGGCTTAGAGGCCGCCAGATGCTCCGTAACCTGCTGTGATGCCCGGATAGAACCAAAATGGATTTTGCCAACAGCAACACCCATTTGGCGACGGTCATCTACAAACGGGCCGATAGAATCACAAGGACGGCTGGAGCGAGAAACCACACGCACACTTTCCACCCCTGCTGGGAGCATGAAGCTGTAAGTGTTCTCGGATTTTTTGAAAGGGTAAATAGTCGCCCCAGCATTTGTAATGAGCTTAATATCTGGATCTTCAATAAGAACCTTTGGTTCTGCGCGATTTTCAATTCCCAGATTTTTTGCTCTTTCTTCAATTTTTTGAAAAATTGGTTCAACAAACTCACGCTGAACACCCAATGGCGCAGCGGCATCTTGCTGCCAGTTTTTCTGTTTGCCACCAATTCTGATAACTTTGCCAGCCGACTGGAAGTTACGACGATTTCCTGTATCCAGATAGCTTTCAGTCAGCATACCATCTGCCATGATAACGGAATGTTTGTCCGTTTCAATATGGTAGTAATTATAAGATGTCACGCTTGTATCATAATAAATGGATCGACCATTTACCAACATACGGGCAGGAACAAACTTTCCTTCCACAAACAGACAATGTTCAGATGTTATCAACATATCTTTAAAAGGTACGTTTTCTGAAATAGAATTTTTTAAAACACGTACAGGATATCCGGCCTGATCTTCTGGCAAATTGCCATTAACAACAACACGTGCTGTTCCGGCCCATACAACTTCTTTTTGTTCTTCTTTACCATCCATAAAAACAGAAATCATTCTACCGGGGACAATATCCTGCACCGGCACATATCCATTTTCTGTTTTTATGAATGAATCTTTCAAAAAACACGCAAATGTATCGCTATACGTCCCATCTGTTGTAATATTTGTAACTTGATACGCCCCAGATAAGCTATGCGTAATGTTTAACGGATTACTAACTGTAGCTGTATCTGGTATCACAACGTAAAGGTTCTGGTTTGTATAACCACTACCTGCGTTAAGATCCGTGCTGATAATTGTTTCTTTATTTGTTGGATCATACGTTGCGTATAAATCAGATGTGGTAATCGAAAGATCTAATGTAAAATGATAATCAGATGGATTGCTAATTTTATAATAATTAGAACCCGTCATTGCAGATGCACCAGAAAGAGAGACATCCTGATCTGGTAAGGTAATTTCTATAGTATTTGAATCTGACATCTGAGAATCACCATATAAATTTCATGAAAACACATCAAAATGTAAGAGTTTTTTATCTGCGCTCATGAATGCAAAAATCACATACCTGATTTGATTATTTATTTTTGATAAGTATTAGTGAACAAAATAAATACGCATTGTGTAATATATAATTTTTTATTTGTCTAATTTCTTAAGTGTTCTTCTGTTATTTACTTTACTATACTATTGTCAGAAAATATATTTTGCCAGAATATAGGTTTGCCGCAATGGCACAACTTTCTTGGTCTAAGGTGAAAACCTATGAAAACTCTGAACGATTCCGAAATCGCTATGGTTGCTGGCGGTACGCTGGGCGATGCTCTGGGTACCACACTGACAGACACACTGGCTGGTCTGGATGTTGGCCTGGCTACCATTCTTGGCGGCGTGAACAGCACGGTTAATGCTCTGGTTCCTGCTGCAACAAGCGGCGTGACCACGATTGCTGATGGCCTGCTGACGGGTCTGGACGCCACAACCAATGGCGTAACCTCCCTGTTGGGTGACATTCTGAAAGTTTAATTTCAGGAATTTCCAGGCGGTTTTCAAAAAGCTGCCTGGTTATTTTACAAAAACACTAAGTGGTAAAACTTTGCACTCTTCAAAAAAGCCTGCATGAGTTCGAACCTTTTTAGGCGCGAGGTTCTAGACGCGCGGCGCCAATCATGGCTTGGGCAGGTTCAGGCCTCTCAACCGCTTTCCATCCGAATTGCGGCGTGGTTTACGCTCGCCCTTGTGATGCTGGCCATTCTCTACACCATCTGGGGTGTTTATACCCGGCGTGTGCATGCCACCGGATTGATGGTTCCTCCTTCAGGCCTCATTACCGTTAACGCCAATACAACTGGCACCATAGCCCGGCAAAACGCCATAGAAGGCCGCCATGTTAAAAAAGGTGATGTGCTGTTCACGATAGATCTGGAAGCCACATCCGCATCAGGCCCTACGCAGGAGCATATTCTTTCTCAACTGCGCCACCAGCGTGATCTGTTGCAGCAGCAAAAGGACATTCGTGCCAAGGATGCTCCCGTAGAAAAACAATCTATGGTAACCCAAATCCGTTATCTTAACCAGCAACACCAACATATCGGGCACCAGCTTGATAATGATGCCCATGTGCTGCCCGTGGTGGAAGCTGCCGTCCGCCGTATGCAAACAGCACAATCCGCGCATTTGGTAACAGAAACACAATTCCAGAGCCAACTTTATACCTATGCCCAACTGCTCAGCAGTCACGCACAGTTTTTGCAAAGTTATACAGATACAGAAGGAAAGATTGCAGACCTTACCACAAAGCTGATCCGCTATGATGGCCAACTGGCGCACGATCTGAACGACCTAGATAAACAAATTGCCCAGATTGACCAACAGATTGCCGAAAGCGAAGGCCACCAGAGCAGTATTATATTGGCCCCAGATGATGGCACCCTTACTGCTGTCCGCGTTAATCCCGGCCAACAGGTTTCCTCCGGCACCCCCCTGCTCACCCTATTGCCCACAGGCCATGCTTTAGAGGCTGAACTGTATGTTAGCTCTGCTTCTATAGGGTTTTTGCATGAGGGCGAACCTGTTTTGCTGCGCTATGCGGCCTTTCCCTATCAGCGCTTTGGCCTGTACCGCGGCCATGTCAGTGAGATCACGCGCGCACCCGTAACGGCAACAGATGGCACAGGCCAGAAAGCCGCTCCTTCAGACAAAGACAAAACACAATCGCAAAATCCGGGGCAGGATATCTATCGCATTCGTGTGCGCCCAGATCAGCAATTTGTAGAAGCCTATGGCCAACACAAACCCCTTGAAGCGGGCATGGAAGTGGAAGCCGATATCGCCATTGATACCCGCAGGCTCTACCAGTGGATTTTCGATCCCGTTATCAGCATGCGTGATGATTTTTACGCCGTGAGCGGAGGATTGAGGTAATGGGCATCACCCTCAAATCCCTTGAATTCGGATGGCGTTCGCGCACTCCTGTCATCTTGCAGGTAGAAGCCGCGGAATGTGGGCTGGCCTGCCTGGCCATGATTATGGGCCATTATGGCAACCAGATTGATCTAGCCACGCTGCGCAGGCGTTATTCCATATCTGTTAAAGGTGTTACGCTGCGCGATCTTATCGCTACGGCCGATACGGTGGGCCTATCTACCCGCGCCGTGCGGCTGGAACTGGAAGATCTGCCCAACCTGCGCATGCCCTGCATTTTGCACTGGAGCATGAACCACTTTGTGGTGCTTACACAGGTTAAGGGCAACAAAGTTACCATTCATGACCCAGCAGTGGGCCGCCGCACGCTCAGCATGGGCGAAGTCTCACGCGAGTTTACGGGCATTGCCCTAGAAGCCACCCCTAATGACAGCTTCCGCCGCGAGGATGACCGTGAAACTCTACGCCTGCGCGATCTGTTCCGCCATGTCGCAGGGCTGCGCCCGGCGCTGATGGTGCTGGGGGCGCTTTCCCTTGGGCTGGAAGTTATTGCGTTAGTCATGCCCATGGTTTCGCAGGTAGTGATTGATGAAGTGGTGGTAACGGCTGATCACGAACTGCTTATCACCATTGCTTGTGGCATGGCCCTGCTTCTGCTCTTGCAGATGCTTATTGGCTGCGTACGACAATGGGCCGTGCTGCTCCTGAGCACACGAGTTGGCTTGCAATGGAATACCAGCCTGTTCGACCACCTCTCCCGCTTGCCGCTGGATTACTTCTCCAAACGCCATGTGGGCGATGTGCTCTCGCGCTTTAACGCATTGGGCACCATCCAGAAAACCATTACCACCGATATGGTGCAAACAGTCATGGATGGGCTGATGGCTGTGGGAATGGCCATCATGCTGTTTATTTATGGTGGCTGGCTGGGCATGGTGGCTATGGTGGCCACAGGGCTGGATGTGCTCTTGCGCCTGATCACCTACCGCATCTACCGCGAGGCATCTGAAGAACAGATTGTTATTGATGCCTGCCAGCAAAGCCATTTTATAGAAACCCTACGCGGCATGGCCAGCGTGAAGCTTTTGGGCCTGCGTGAGCGCCGCCGCACCACATGGCTAAACCTTTTAGTGGACAGCATTAACATCCGCCTGCGCCTGCAACGGTATGATCTGATTTATGGCCGCATGGGCGATCTGATTTTTGGCGCCGACCGTCTGATTATGATGGTGCTGGGTGCAGGCGCAGTAATGAGCGGCCACATGACAGTTGGTATGCTGGTAGCGTTTCTCTCCTACAAAGATCAATTCACCACACGCATTGGCAACCTGATCAGCAGCGGCTTCCAGATACGCATGCTCAATGTGCAAACAGACCGCTTGTCTGACATTGTGATGACAGACCCGGAAGCCACAAGTACCACGGCGGCCATTCCTCCGCCCCGTCTGGATGAACAACCAGCCGGTGGCACGCTCAGTTGCTCCGGCCTATCTGCCCGCTACGGCACACAGGACCCGTGGATCTTCCGCAACATCTCGCTAGAAGTGCCAGCCGGCAGCAGTGTGGCCATAGTTGGCCCTTCAGGCTGTGGCAAAACTACCTTTCTCAAAGCTCTGATGGGGCTGATGGAAACACAGGAAGGCAGCATCCGGCTGGATGGCGCGGATCTGGAAAGCCTGACGCTTGAAGGCTATCGCAACCGCATTGCTGGAGTATTGCAGGATGATGGCCTGTTCTCCGGCTCCATTGCCGACAATATCAGCGGATTCTCCGAACAGGTGGATGAAGCATGGCTGGTGGAATGTGCCACCCGCGCAGCCATTATTGATGATATCAAGCGCATGCCCATGGGGTTTGAAACCTTGGTAGGTGATATGGGCAGCGGGCTTTCTGGCGGACAGAAGCAGCGTGTCATTCTAGCGCGTGCGCTCTATCGTAAACCTGAAATCCTGTTTCTGGATGAAGCCACCAGCCATCTGGATGAACTTACCGAGCGCAGGGTAGCCGAAGCCCTGCGCGACATGAATGTAACCCGCATTATGGTTGCACATCGCCCGGCAACCATCGCACATGCGGATACCATCTATATCTTCCAGCCCGGTGGCGTGCTGACGCAATACCAGCCACCCAATACACAGAACAGGGCGGCATCTTAACTTTTTGGCTTAGGGAATGCGTACAACCAGCCGCCCCCGCACATGGCCAGCCAGAAGCATATCTGCGGCCTGCGGCGCTTCCGCCAGATCAATCTCACGCACCATGTCATCAAGCTGCCGGGGGGGTATCAGTTCAGCCAGACGCGCCCATGCATCCTGGCGCTCCCGCCGGGGGCATTGCACACTATCAATGCCCACCAAGGTAACGCCTCGCAAAATAAATGGGGCCACTGTTGCGGGAAAATCCATCCCTCCGGCCAACCCGCAGGCTGTTACCACCCCTTGTGGGCGCATACTTGCACAAACAGAGGCCAAAACCTGCCCTCCCACAACATCAACGGCACCTGCCCAGCGGGCTTTTTCCAACGGGCGGGATGGCGTAGTAAAATGCGCGCGTGGCAATACTTCCGCAGCTCCCAAACTGTGCAGATAAGGTTGTTCCTCCAACCGCCCGGTTACCGCCACAACCTGATACCCCAACCGGGAGAGCAGCATGATAGCCACGCTACCAACCCCGCCACTCGCACCTGTTACCAGCACCGGCCCACTTGCGGGTTCCACCCCTTCTCTCTGAAGGGCCTGCACACATAACATGGCTGTAAAGCCAGCCGTGCCAAGCGCCATAACCTGCCGCCCGTTCAACCCCAATGGTTGCGGCACCGCCCATAAGCCCGGCACACGGGCCAATTGGGCAAAACCTCCCCAGCGGCTTTCCCCCAAGCCATGACCGGTTACAATAACATCCTGCCCGACAGGAACCGCAGGATGGGCAGAAGCCTCTACCCGACCGGCCAGATCAATACCGGGCACCATAGGCCAGTTGCGTATGATCGGGCCCTTGCCTGTAAGTGCTAACGCATCCTTATAATTAAGGGATGACCACTGCACCCGAATTGTTACATCCCCTTCCGGCAGATCTGCTTCTGCCAGTTCGCGCAGCGTAACCTGCTGGCCAGATGCTGTTTTTTCTACATACAGGGCTTTAAACATGTTTTTTTCACCGCTGGTTAAGCTTTTGCCACCCATCAACCGGCCAAAATTTGGGGCACGGTACGCATTACACCAACGCCTGCAAAGCCCATCTGTGCCTGCATGACAGTATTTTGAAGTTTCTTCTCATTCCGGTTGGGATCAAAAATTAAACTAGGTATCTGTTCGGCCTGCGGGTATAGATGAAACCACCATTACAGGTTTCACTTTATTTCGGACGTTCTCTTGTTCCTGTTTATTATGGGTCTGCTGACCCTTGTCCTGCTGATTGCTGTCAGCATCCTCATTTCACTTTCCGAGATATCCTTCGCAGCTGCGCGGGAGGTCAGGCTTCGCAGTCGTGCAGAAGCCGGAGATAAACGTGCACAGGCCTTTCTGGCCCTGCGCCGTAACAGCGGACAGGTTATGACTGCCATCCAGATCTGCCTGAACGGTGTGGGGATTCTGGGCGGTATTGCCAGCTCCGAAATGTTCACCCCGCCTGTAACCGAATTTTTAAGCCGCTGGGGTATGTCAGACTGGTGGGCACAAAATCTGGCCTCCACCTTCAGCTTTATTTTTGTAACCGGCGCCTTTGTTCTGTTTGCAGATCTGCTGCCCAAGCGCGTTGCCATGAACAACCCGGACAAAGTAGCCATGGCGGTTGGGTGGTTCCCCCGCGTGGCGCTACGGGTGCTGTATCCGTTTGTGTGGATTTTCTCCAAAATTTCTGATGCCATTTTGCATGCATTGAAAATCCCGGCTGCTTCTGCGGTGGAACCCATAACACCGGAAGACCTGCACGCCATTCTGGCCGCTGGCACGGCATCCGGCGTGCTGCTGCAACAGGAACACCAGATGATTGAGAACGTGCTGGCCCTACAGGCACGTTCCGTTACCTCCGCCATGACACCGCGTGATGAAATTATCTTTCTGGATATTCAGGACACGCCCGAACATAACCACGAGAAGGTACGCACCAATCCTTATTCCCGCTATCCGCTGTGCAACGGCGGATTGGACAAGGTTATTGGCTCCATCCGTGCAGAAGACGTTCTGGCATCTGTGGTGGACCCTTCCATTGCGCCTTCTGGCCGCCCCCACAGCAACCCCATTGCCCGGATGCGGCGTGAAGTTCTCTCTGTTCCCGAAACACTCAACCTTTGGGATACGCTGGCCCAGTTTGATACCCACGGCACCGGCTTTGCCCTGATAGTTAATGAATATGGGCTGGTTGTGGGGCTAATTACCTTTAAAGACATTATGGGCGTGCTGATGGATGGGTTGGCCAGCCCGTTTGAAGAACAAGCCATTGTAAAGCGTGATGAAAACTCGTGGCTGGTAGATGGCGCAGCCCCGATTGGGGATGTTATCCGAGAACTGCATGTGTTGGATTTGCCCGATAGCGAGCAGTTTGACACAATCGGCGGCTTTATTATGCACCGTCTGCGCCGTATGGCCCGTAAGGCAGACCGGGTAGATGCTGCTGGTTTCCGCTTTGAAGTGGTGGATGTGGAAGGGTTCCGTATCAACCAGTTGCTTGTGACACGTATGACCGAGACCTCATGAATTTTTCCTATTTCCGTTCCTCCGCTTTGCTTCTTGCCTGCCTTCTGGGCACTTCACTTTCAGCCTTTTCACCCACAATCGCTATTGCAGAAGCATCCGCTGCACAGGCAAATACCTCTGAGGCGACATTAGAACGGGTTGTGCTGGTTTCCCGCCACGGAATCCGCAGCCCAACAAAACCTTTAGACAAGCTAGAAAAAAAGACCCGCCACACATGGACACCATGGCCTGTGCCCCCTGGTGAGATGACAGCACATGGCCAGTTTGATCTTGGCCTTATGGGGCAATTTTTAAAAAGCTATTACCACATTGCCAGCAGAGATGCTGCGGCCCGTTGCCTGCCAGAACAACCAGCTTTTATATGGGCAGATTCCGCCAGCAGCCGCACGCAGCACAGTGGCGATATTCTGGCTGCTGCATTAAGCGATGGATGCCAGACACAGGCCCGCTCCATGCCTGCCAAAACGCATGATCTGCTGTTTAACGCTTTAGCCGCTAAAAAAACGACACTGGACACAGATGACGTTGAAAAAGCCCTAGATCCAGAACGCATGCCGGATACGCAACTGCCGCCACCTGTGCAATCCGGCGTCCAAACCTTGCAGACTCTGTTCGCCCCTAGCGCATGCACCACGGGCGCAACCCCATGTTTTTTCAAGCATGCACCCCTCTCATGGAAAAAAGGTGCGCCTCATGCAGAAAACGGATTGGCATTAGGTTCTACTGTTTCAGAAGCCCTGTTGCTGGAATATGCGCAGGGGCTCCCTTCTTCCATAACCGCAGCAAATACAGATGCCGTGCATACGCTCAACAGTGTTCTGCCTGTGCATAATTATCAAAGTGCGCGTATGCGCCGCGCCCCTGCCATTGCCATCCCACGTGGCGGCAAACTGGCCCAAGCTATTCTAACACTATTGAATGAACAGCCCCTGACCTTGCCAGATGGCAATGTGCTGCCTACGCAAGCCCGTGTGGTTATGTTTGCCGGGCACGATACCACGTTGGACATGCTGACAACGCTATTTGGGCTGGATTGGACCTTTACAGACCAACCAGACCCCACAGCCCCAGATACAACACTGGCTTTTGAAACATGGAAGCACCCTGATGGACGCAAAGAAATCCGCTTTGCTGTTTTCCATCAATCTCTCGCCCAACTGCGAGATGGCCTGAAGCTAGACAACGTTCCGGGGCAAGGTGCGCCCCTGCCCTTAACCAGCACACTTTGTAACCAACCCAAAAACGAAACCTGCTGGCTGGAAAACTTAAGCCAACACGTGCCACAACATTAACGCAGGATAGCCTATGCATCGGAACACCAGTGCATAGGCCAAAGCGTTTTACTTGATCGGTTTAAGAAACCGAAATAACGAGCGCGTAATTTTGTTACCCTTGTAACGCACCTGCGTTTTTTTGGGTAAAACGCCAAAATGTTCTTTTACCCGATAGGTATCTAGGCTGAACCCGGCTTCCAGTGCTTCCTTATAAAGCTCATCAAACTTCTGTTGCAGATCCGGGCGCGGATGATTGTAAATTGTGCCATCAAACCAGTGTTTGCGGTCTTCACCATTTAATCGCTGCAAAGAATATTTATGGGAAAACTGCGTACCCATATCTGAATAATGCAGGAATTTTAGCGCTTCCAACGGCATGCCATCGCCATCCAGATTGCTAAAGGCGGGATCTAGTGGCTGAATATATTTGGGATGCTTTTCAAAAAACGTTTTCAGCTTTTTATGAGCCGATGCGTCTTTTTTAATTTCCGCTAACGGGGGCAGAAGCTTCATGGCGGCTTCGCAATCCCACATCAGGGTGCCCAGCCGCAAATCTCGCCCTTGGCCAGATGCCAGCATCACCTTGCCTTCTGGAATAGGCAGGTTCCATAGCTTTGCGATATCTGAAAGGGCAAAAATATCAGCATCCATATACAGCGCACGCCCCTTGCCGCCACAATAGGCAGGAATACCCCAACGGAAGCCAGAAAACGGCGTTGGCCATTCCGTCGTGTTCCAGCCTTCTTCCGGCTTAAAGCCAGAATACCAGAAACTCGAAGGATCACGCGTAAGCTGCATGAAAGTAATATCAACCGGCAGACTACTATATTTTGTAATACTATAGTGTAACACCATTAACTGTTCTAGGTCGCAATCGTTTGGATCACATCCAATAAACAGTTTAACTACGGCATTCATTCGTAAGTCTTTCATATTGATTTTTTGTTATTAGAATAAACGTTTGCATAACAGAAAGAGCCAACGTTTCAAACGGAAGTAAGGCTAGTTTATTTTTTAATGACTGCTGAGCTGTTTATCTTGTAAGAAAACTCTGCTTGATCATATTTTCATTCTTTCTTTTCCTTAAAAATGGCATGATTATCTACCATATATACGCATGTATCATGGCTTATATACAAAGGACAAATATACATGAAGCTTCATAAAGCGGCGTTTGCCTTCCTGCCGGCTCTTTTGCTTGCAGCTTGCGCTGAAACACCTATGGGCCCTACCGCACAGGTATTGCCCGGCCCCGGCAAAGATTACGGCACCTTTTTGCAGGAACAAAATTTCTGCCGCTCTCAGGCGGCTGCTGCTGTGCATGGTCAGGCAGGTAGCCAGAATCGGAAGGCCCTCTATGGTGGACTGGCAACCACTGCGCTGGGCGCAGGCTTGGGGGCTGCTGTTGGTGGTGGCACAGGCGCTGGTATTGGTGCAGCCGCAGGTGCTTTGGGTGGGGGCCTTGGTGGCAGTGCTTATTCCAACAGCCAGCAAGGTGGCATTCAGACCCAGTACAACAATGCGTATGTAGCCTGCATGGTTGCCTACAAAAACGTGCTGCCTGCCCCCAATGCTGGTTATATGCCGCAGCAGTAAAAACTACGCTTTATCTTAGCTCACACGCGTTTTGTGGGCTGATAATAGCAAAAAGGGATCGTTCCTTTCGGAATGATCCCTTTTTTAATGGCAGAATATCGGATTTAGAATGCGGCCTGCACACGGGCAGCCACAGAATTCCCATCACGGCCAAGAATGTTATAGGCTTGGCTATTACGCGTTACGATAAAGTGGTTGAAGTCCAGCATCACACGGAAGTGGCGGTTGGGATACCAGTTCACCCCACCAGACCATACCGTTTGGCGGCCACCGCGCACACTGTTTGCCGTATCATCAAAATCAGCCACACTGTAACGGCCAGAAAGTTCCAGCGCGCCCCAGTAACCGTGTGCGGGATCAAATTCGTGTTCCACACCCGGAGCAGAAAACGCGCCTTCTTTTTCATTATACATACGGGGCTTGCCAAACAGCGTATAGTTAGCTGCGCCATAGTAACCTTCAAACGACAGAGATGGCAGAGACTGCCCACCCTGCTGTTGATTGCGCGTCACGCCGATGTGGTAATATTCCCCCTTCAGCACCAGCTTTTTCCAGCGGAAACCCAGTTCCGGCCCAGCAGACCATACGGAGCCGATATTGCGCAGCGCGCCTGTGTTCAGCAGTGCCGTTGTTGTTAGGTTAACTTCCGGGGCTTCTTTAAAGGTATATGTGCGGCCATTGGTGCCATCATTCACCTTGAATGCGCTAATGGCGGAAAGGCCCAGATGCACATCTATGTCTTTAGAAACATAGGGGCGCCCGGCAACACGGAAGGTGCCACCGGTCTGGCTATCACCAATATTGGTATCCTTGGCACGGTTACCAAATGTCTGACCAGTGAAATACCCTGCAATCCACCAGCGTTTTTCATAATGCAAGCCACCAACACTAAAGCGGGCATCGCCTGCGGCAATGTTACGCACGATATCCGTGATGGCAGGACGTTCCATCATTTCGAAATCGTTGGAGCTTTCGGAATCTTCTTCCGTCACACGTGGCTGAAAATAACCTACTGTTAGAATCGTGTTGTGCAGGCCGGTGTAGTTCAGGTTGGCTTCATACAGACCATCCGATCCGTCCGCACTGCCAGACCCGAAATCAGGCGTAATGTTTGCCACCCAATCTTTATACCGGAAGGTGAATGGAATACGCAGGCGGCGTGCATTTTCTGTGAAACTTGAGAAATCACCTTTGGTTTCGCCCCGGCGCGGAGACATGCCCATAAAGCCACCAAAGTCTTCATGAAATGCCAAACCAATAGACAGGCCATAAGCTCCGTCTTCTGATGCAACCGTAAAACGCCCTTTGGGAAAGCCGATGATCATGCCCCCAACGTGCACGTTTTCATCCTTTTGCGTTGCGGCCTTGAAGTCCTTCCAAGATGTCGTCATGCCGCGATCAGAAGGAGGCGTGCCCACACCGTTGTTCAGCAGAATATTTTTGCGTGGTGTTTGTTCACCAAACTTTACGTTAGGATCTACATCGTTATCAGCATATTTTTCCGGGAACTTATACCCATTTTGTGCCGTTGTACGTGTAGCACGACGTGAAGCAGGGCCCCTTTGCCGTGTTTCATTTTGGGCGATCTGAGATTTAAGATGTGTAATCTGCCCCATCATTTCACGCCGCATTTCAGCCATTTCGGCTTTCAATGCACGGATCTGGGCATCATCTGAACTGGAAGCCTCGGCCACTGGGGCAATTCCAGACATCAAAATTGAAGCAAACGCAAAAGATGGAAGAAGCGGTGAACAACGACGCATCATGGCCATTCCAAAACAGAAGAGGAGCGATGCGTGGTGAATAACTTTATTCCAACTTTTTGTGCGTGACGCTTAGATGATGGTTTCATGACAGTTTCATGAAAAAAGCGGCCCGCAAAGGGGCCGCTTTCCATAATAAAATATCTTATTGAAATAAAAAGCTTATTTACCAGCCTGCCATGCAGATTGGATGCTATCTTTAACAGCCTTGGGCAACGGCACGTAATCAAGCTTTGCTGCAATGGAATCACCCTTTGCAAAATCCCAGATAAAGAAGCGCTTTACAGCTTCATCACGCGCGGGATTACGTGCAGGCAGTGGAACCAGAACATACGTGGCAGAAACAATTGGCCATGCCTGCGCGCCAGAAGTGTTCAGCAAATTAACAGAGAAATGCGAAGCATTTTTCCAATCTGCTGCTTCTGCTGCCTGAGAGAAGCTGGCCTGAGAGGCTGCTACAGCCTGACCAGAACTGTTCTTAAGGCGGATGGTGGTAAGGTGGTTACGGCTGGCATAGGCATATTCCACATACCCTACGCCACCTTCCGTATTCTGTACGGTAGCGGCTACGCCATCGTTCCCGCGTGCGCCCAAGCCACCCGGCCAACTGATAGATGTGCCTGCACCGTATTGATCATGCCAATTTTTGGAAGACTGATCGAGGTAGGATGTGAACACAAATGTTGTGCCAGACCCATCTGCACGATGGATAGGCGCTACTGCCGTATCTGGCAGAGAAACACCGGGGTTAAGTGCTGCAATTTTTGGATCATTCCAACTGGTGATATCACCAGAGTAGATGGCGGCCAGCACATCACCACTCAGCACCAACACATCTGCCTTAATGCCCGGAATGTTCACAACCGGCACAATCCCGCCCATAACAGTGGGGAACTGAAAAAGATGGGCGCTTTCCAGCTTTTTGGCATCCATAGGCGCATCAGATGCCCCAAAATCTACCGTGCCTGCCAAAATCTGGTTCTGCCCAGCGCTGGAACCTACAGTCTGATAATTTACATTAACACCTGTATCTGCTTTGGCGGCAGAGGCCCAAGCCTCATAAATCGGGGCAGCAAAACTGGACCCCGCACCAGTTACACTTTGTGCGTGAGAAAAAGAGGGTACAGCTGCCAGCAAGCAGGCAACCGCAGCAGCACAGGTTTCAGACCGAAAAGAAAAACGCATTTTGGGGAGCATCCCTAAGCATCAACACATAACGGCACCAGTACATGCCGCTTTTGCTTCGTAAGGGAGTGAATGCAAAAATGGGTTACGGCTGCAAGACAGTTTGGTGACAGTTTAATGAAGGATCAGCCACCCATGGCAAAAGCGGTAGCCAGATATGGCAGGATGTGCCCTGGCCCACTGCGCTTTCCACCACAAACCGTCCCCCATGCCGGGTGACAATATGCTGCACAATAGCAAGCCCCAACCCACTGCCCTGCACAGCGGCCGCAGTTTTAGCCACGCGGTAAAACCGTTCTGTTAAGCGTGCCAGATGTCGGGCCGGAATACCGGGGCCGTTATCCGTTACACTCAGCACAATACCCGCAGTGCTCGGCCAACGTTGATCTTCCTCTGCCTGATGGCAGGCTATGGTAATAGATACAAGTTTACCGGACTTTGTTTTTTCTGAAACAAGGCTATATTTTATAGCATTTTCAACAAGATTAACCACAACCTGTAAAAGCTGCGTTTCATCCCCTGCAACCTGCCAGCTCTTGTTTTCTGGCGGCTGTACATCAACCTTAACCGGCAAACCGGCAGACAGAAGATCTCCTTCTGTCTGGCATTGCTCAAACAGATCAGCCAGACACACTGCTTCACGCGGTTTTTGGTGTTCCTGCATTTGCACGCGGGAAAGATAAAGCAAGCTGTTCAGCAGGTTTTGCATCCGCTTGGCCTGCTGAGACATAATTTCCAAAAACTCTTTTTGCGCTAATGGATCATCTGCAGCTGGCCCCTGCAAAGTTTCTATAAACCCCAGCAAAGCTGCCAAAGGTGTGCGTAGCTCGTGGCTGGCAAATGCCACAAAATCCGTATGCTGACGTTCCGCAACAACAGCATCTGTTTCATCATGCAGATCAACAAACACCAATGTTGTTTGTGCATTGGGTGCTGTGTTTTCCCTGCGCATACTTATTGGCAACAACTCTGCTGGCAGGCTTTGTTTTTGCAAAACAGCCTGAACCACTCGCAACCGTGGAATATCCAGAATAACACGCACACGGCCCGATGGTGTGTTTCCTACCTTTTGCGCAAGCACCACATCCAGCTTGGCCTGAAACGCCGGATGGCGGACTATACTGCCAAGGTCTCCATCAAACTGCTGTTCAGCCATTTTGGAAACCACACACAACCCGCGTGTTTCATTTATTACCAACATGGCAGCAGGCAGGCAGGCCATAACCTGTTCTAGACAGGGTTGAGAAACTTCCTTACTAGGGCTACGCCGTGCAAGAACAGGCACATGGCTTGCAGAAGCACGCATACGCCCAAGCACCATGCCACCCAAAGTTGCCATGGCTGCACCAGCTATGGCCCCCTCCCCCATTATCAGCCATGCCTGTGCAACCATGCCGAAAATTTACCCTGCTTAGCCTTGTGGCAGATCCAACGCATACCCTCTGGCTCGCACTGTACGGATAAGATCTTGCTCATCTCCTTCATTCAGGGTTTGCCGCAAGCGACGAATATGCACATCTACCGTACGCAATTCTACAAAAGAGCTGCGTTCCCAAGCATGTTTCAAAAGTTCCTCGCGCGAGAAAACTTTACCTGGGTTAAGCATAAAAAATTCCAGCAACCGATATTCTGTTGGCCCTAACGCCAGCAAGCGTCCGCCACGTTCCACCTTGTGGCTCACCCGATCCATCACCAGTGTATCAAATCGTAATGTTTTATCTGCTGGTGGCAGGCGGCGCAGCATGGCTTTTACACGCGCAAACAATGCCTCCATGCTAAAAGGCTTTACAAGATAATCATCCGCCCCAGTATCTAAGCCGCGGATCGTATCTGTTTCTTCTCCACGTGCGCTGAGCATCACAATCGGAAGCGTCGCTGTTTTGGGCTGTCCCCGTAGCTGGCGGCACACTTCTAAGCCGGAAATACCCGGCAGCATCCAGTCCAGCAACAACAGATCAGGGCGTTTTTGGCGCACTTCTTCAAGCGCTGCCTCACCATCCCCTACAACACGGACTGCGTATCCCTGTTTTTCAAGATTGTAGCCGATAAGCCGGGAGAGTGCCGGATCATCCTCAACCACCAGAAGATCTGCCTTATTCATGCTTTCCCTGCTTTTTGTAACATGATTGAAAGATAGGGGGTTCTCACAGCAAAAAACAACGTCCCACCACCTCGCAAGAAAGGGATTATGTGTGAAAACCGCTTATATATCGGGCAAAAAGTACCCGTATGAAAGTTTTGTGAAACCCTCATAAAGTTGCAACAAAAAAAGGCCTTCCCTTATGGAGAAGGCCCTTTTGTTACAAATATTCTGGCAACTAGATCAATCTTCAAACGGATCACGCATCAGAATAGTATCATCCCGATCTGGGCTCGTGGAAAGCAGGGTAACAGGCGCACCCACCAACTCTTCAATCCGGCGCACGTATTTAATGGCCTGCGCTGGCAAGTCTGCCCAGCGGCGTGCACCGTGGGTGGTTTCCTTCCAACCTTCCAGAGTTTCATACACCGGCCGCACACGCTGCTGCGCTGCTGGTGCAGACGGGAAGCGTTCGACCTTCTGCCCGTCCAGCTCATACCCAACGCAAACCCGGATTTCATCCAGACCGTCCAGCACGTCCAGCTTGGTAAGTGCCAAACCATTTATACCGCCAACGCGCACAGCATGACGCACCAGCACGGAATCAAACCAGCCACAACGGCGTGCACGGCCCGTGTTGGTGCCAAATTCATGCCCGCGCTCACCAAGGCGACGGCCTGTTTCATCATGCAGTTCTGTGGGGAACGGGCCTTCACCCACACGGGTGCAGTAAGCCTTGGCAATACCCAGCACAAAACCCGCGGCCGTTGGGCCCATGCCAGAACCCGTACCTGCATTGGCAGCCACAGTGTTGGAGCTGGTAACAAACGGATAGGTGCCGTGGTCCACATCCAGCATCACGGCCTGCGCACCTTCAAACAGAATACGGCGGCCCGCACGGCGGGCATCATCCAGAATATCCCAAGTGGGGGCCATATAAGGCAGCACTTTAGGGGCAATATCTGTCAGGAACGTAAGAAGTTCTTCCTTGGTGAATACAGGTGCACCCAGCCCTGCCAGCAGGGTGTTATGGTGCAACAGCAGTTCATCCAGCTTCCAATCCAGCGTTTCCGGCTCGGCCAGATCACACAGACGAATAGCACGGCGGGCCACTTTATCTTCATACGCGGGGCCGATGCCACGGCCTGTGGTGCCAATTTTACGATCACCCCGCGCAGCCTCACGCGCACGATCCAGCGCACCATGCACAGGCAGAATCAGCGGTGCATTTTCTGCAATCTTGAGCGTATCGGGCGTAACTTCCAGCCCCTGTTCCTGAATACGGCCAATTTCCGCCAGCAGCGCCTGCGGGTCCACCACCACGCCGTTGCCGATAATGCCCAGCTTGTTGTTCACCACGCCAGAAGGCAGCAGAGAAAGCTTGTAAACCTGATTGCCCACAACCAGCGTATGTCCGGCATTGTGCCCACCCTGAAAGCGCACAACAATATCGGCCCGGCTAGCAAGCCAATCTACAATTTTGCCTTTGCCTTCATCACCCCACTGGGCGCCAATCACGGTTACGTTGGACATGGATGGTGTGCTCCTGAAAGAATCTTGCCGCTAACTGAAAGAGAAAAAGCCCCTTCCGGGGGAAAAATCATGACAAGGCCGTGCAAACGGTGCCACGCAACACATGGGTGCAACCCAAACGGCGTGCTTCAATCTCTGGCTCTACGGTGAGAGAAGATGCCGCCAGCGTGGCGTAACCCTGCGTGCGCAGGCGTGCGGCCTCCCGCTTATCTGCCCCCGGCGCCACATAAACACGTGGGCGGGCAGGTGTAGGCGGAATCATGCGGAACAGCACATCTGGCCGCAATGTCAGCCCACATGCGGGTTCATTATCATTACACAGGTAACGGCCACCACGCCCCAGCTCTTCCGAGCGGCCAACGGCAAACAGCGTGACACACACGCCGGTGTGGTATTTCCAGCCCCGAAACTCTACCGGATCTACCGTCATGCGCAGATTGGGGCACTGCTCACGCAGGGCGGCCACGGTATCTACCAAACGGTCCAGAACAGCACGGGCCTTGGGCGGCAAGGTAATTTCAATCAGCCGGGCCACCGCATGTTCTGCCAGCCCGGTTGCTTCCAGCAATGCAATAAGCGTGCTTGCCAGTGGGCCACCCTGTTCGGCCACGGCAGCGGAATCCTTACGATCCAGCGCACGCATAAGGGCGGCGCGCTGCGCTTCGGGCACGTTACCTTCTTCCAGCAATGCTGGAATAAATGGCGGCATGGTGAGATCGAAGGAAACATCCTTCACACCCAGACGCTCAAGCGCTTCCGCCCCAACAGACATAACCTCCGCATCCGCTTCTGGCGAATCGGGGCCTATCAGTTCGATACCCGTCTGCATAATCTGGCGGCTGCTTTCTTCCGCAGCCACGGGGGACACCACAACACACACACCGGCGTAAGAAACACGCAGCGGACGTGGCGTGCTAGCCACACGGGTTGCTGCCATACGGGCCACCTGCGGCGTAATATCGGGGCGCAGCACCATCATGCGGCGAGTATCCGGGTCCATCACCCGGAAACTCTGTTCCGCAAGGGCCGCACCAGCACCCGCCAGATACGTGTCCTCAAACTCTATAAGAGGAGGCCGCACGCGGTCGTATCCGTGGGATGCAAACACGTCCATAAGCGTGGCAACGCCTTCTGCCTCGGTTCGGGCATCGGGCGTTAAAAAATCTACAAAGCCTGCGGGCAGCAGCGCCGGGCTAAAAGGCGGGTCTTCCGTCATGCTTCGGGCTATAGCACTGCATGGCGTGCCCGTCATGCCCGCAAAGGGGCACTTTTTACGCTATATGCGTCTAACAGGTGTGGTTTTTTCAGCCATCTGCGTTGCCGGGCAGCGTTTCCCACCCTGTGCCGATAAAAGTAAGCACACGGCGGCCCATACCATCTGCACGCAATACAATCAGATTCTGGTCTTCTAACCACCCTAGCAGACGGCGCGCACGCCCCTTTGAAACCGTGCCGTACACTCGCGCAATAGCGGCATCAGATGGACATGGCAGCCGATCCAAGGCGGCACGTGCCAGAAAAAGCCCCACGGCCTGAAGGTCTTCCGGCAAAGTGGAGGCCAAAGCTTCGGCCTCCTGCCATTCGGGCTGCGTGGATGTTTCTTCATCCACACCGCTGCGAGCTGTGGCCAAAGCCCGGTTAAAGCGCCGCATATCCAGCGCATTCCGCCCCAATCCGGCAATCCGGCACCGTACCAGAAAATCCTGATACAAAACGGGTGCTGGTCGAAAAGCAGCTTCTTCATCTTCCATCATGTCACGCAGAATGGCGCGCATGCGGGCTTCACGCTCGGTTTGGGTTTCAGATGTTTCTTCGGGGGCTTCCTGTTCAGCTTGAGCGGCCTGTGCCTCACCATGTGCAGCAAGTTGAGTTAGCAGATCAGGCGGTGGCGGTGCAGGCGCTTTGCGTGGGCGAACAGGCATATCCTGCACAGGCACGGGGGCCAGGATAAGATCATGCACAGGCGCTGGTGGCGGCTCAAATGGCGTAAGCACCGGCCCGGCAGAGCGGCTTTCTGTTTCTACTGTGCCAATACGCACCGGCACTGGCCTGCGGCACAAGGCTGGGCCAAGTGCTACAAAAGTGCCGCGTGCTAAATCTCGGAACGATTCGGCCTGCCTGCGCTCCATCCCCAGCAAATCTGCCGCGCGGGACATATCAATATCCAGAAATGTGCGGCCCATCAGAAAGTTGGAGGCTTCTGCAGCCACATTTTTGGCCAGCTTGGCCAAACGCTGCGTGGCAATAACCCCGGCCAAACCACGTTTACGACCACGGCACATCAAGTTTGTCATGGCGCCAAGGGATGCACGCCGGGCTTCGTCCGAAACTTCACCTGCGGCTGCTGGGGCAAAAAGCTGCGCTTCATCCACCACCACCAGCACCGGATACCAGTATTGGCGCGGCACCTCGAACATGCCGCCCAAAAATGCAGCAGCCCAACGCATTTGCTGGTCTGCATCCAGACCTTCCAGATTCAGCACAACCGAAGCACGGTGCATACGCATGCGTTCACCCGCCGCATGTAGCGCCATTTCGGAATGGTCTGCGCCATCAATCACCAGATGGCCGAATTTTTCCGCAAGGCTGACAAAATCTCCCTCCGGGTCAATAATCGCCTGCTGCACCATGCGGGCGGATTGCTCCAGCAACCGCCGCAGCAGGTGTGATTTACCAGACCCAGAATTACCCTGCACCAGTAGGCGCGTGGCCAGAAGTTCGGCCAAATCCAATTGTGCCGGGCCACCCCCCGGCACTTCACCCATTATGATCATGCTGCTCATGGCTGGAGGGGATACCGCTTAGCCCCTGTATCCTGCAACCATGCCTGTAGGCCCTTTGCTGCCGCGCGCGCCGTGGCAAGGCAGGCATGCAGCAGATAGCCGCCTGTTGGGGCCTCCCAATCCAGCATCTCCCCCGCCACAAACACACCGGGCACTGCACGCAGCATAAAGCCATCTGTGCAGGAATCGGACGTAATCCCACCAGCAGTGGAAATGGCACGGGCAAGCGGTTGTGGAGCGCTCAACACTACGGGCACAGCTTTTAACCGCGCAGCCAAGACTTGAGGTGAGGAAGGAATATCCTGCCCACCTTCACGCAGCAATGCGACAGCAACAGGCGGTAAGCGCAATGCCTTGCGTAATTTATTAGAGAGGCTCTCTCGCGGGCGGGTAGCGGCCAAACGGCGGGCTACTTCCTGCTCTGGCATATCCGGGCGCAAATCTACCATCACGGTCACCACACCATCTTCGGCAATGGCAGCCCGAATAGGAGCAGACAGTGCGTAAATCGCGCCGCCTTCCAGCCCATTAGCAGTTACCATCACTTCACCCTGCACGCGGTGCCCTGCAAAGCTGAGTGCCACAGGTTTAAGCGGCACGCCTGCAAAACGCTCCCGGAACAGATCAGACCATACTGTCTCAAACCCACAATTTGCGGGCTGTAAGGGCGCTATGTTCACACCCTGCTGCGCCAGAACTGGCACCCAGCCTCCTGCACTGCCCAAACGCGGCCAGCTTGCCCCACCTAGCGCCAGTAATGTGGCATCTGCCTGCATGGGGTGCGGTACATCCAGCCCTGCACGCTGCACAAGCAGGTGGCCGTGCTCATCCCATCCTTTCCATGCGGTGCGGGTGTGAAAAACAACGCCAAGCGCCTGCAACCGCGCCAACCATGCACGCAGCAACGGGGATGCTTTCATGGCCGAAGGAAACACACGGCCAGAAGACCCCGTAAAGTGGGCTTGCCCAAGCCCTTCCATCCAGTGCTGGATGTCCTGCGTGGTCCATGCATCCAATGCCGGGCGCAACCATGATTGCGCCACACCATAACGCCGCATCAAGGCCTCATGCGGTTCGGAATGCGTGATGTTTAACCCACCCCGCCCTGCCATAAGAAACTTGCGGCCAACACTGGGCATGCGCTCCAGCACCTGCACGCTGTAACCGGCCTGTGCCAGATACTCCGCAGCAGCCAACCCCGCAGGGCCAGCCCCAACAATAACAATATGAGCGGCTGAAGCGTGTGTCATGGACAAGATATTACTGGAATCGGAAAAACGGAATCATACCGCCTTTCCGCCAGCGTTGCGCACGGCTTTTGCCAGATCTTCAATCTGCGCCAACACGCGTGGCAAAGTTTCCGCCGTAGCGCGCCCTTTGTCATCCAACGTATCTGCCAAGGTGGATAGCAAGGCCGAGGCCACAACAGCACCATCTGCAATGCTGGAAGCGTTGGCAGCCTGCTGCGGCGTACGCACACCAAACCCAATGGCGATGGGCAGCTTTGTTACCTTACGCAGGCGCGGAATGGCTTCTTCCAGATCATGCGTGGTAGCGGAACGTGTGCCCGTAATGCCCGTAATGCTCACGTAATACACAAACCCAGAAGCATGAGAGAGCACATAAGGCAGGCGCTTATCCGATGTGGTGGGTGCCACAAGCCGGATGATATCCAACCCGTTTGCCTTGGCAAATGGTGCTAGCACATCGGCTTCCTCTGGCGGCAGATCCACCAGAATCAGGCCGTCCACGCCAGCGCCAGCAGCATCACGGCAAAAGCGTTCATATCCGTAGGATTCTACCGGGTTCAAATACCCCATAAGGATAATGGGGGTTTTGTTATCCTGCTGACGAAAATCCGTTACCATATCCAACACGCCTGCCAGCGTGGCCCCGGCCTTAAGGCCACGACGAGCAGCAGCCTGAATAACGGGGCCATCGGCGGAAGGATCTGAAAAAGGCATGCCAATTTCAATCAGGTCTGCGCCAGCAGCGGGCATTTTCCGCAGCAGTTCGAGCGATGTATCCCAATCCGGATCATACGCTTCCAGATACGGGATAAGCGCACCGCGGCCTTCCGCGGCAAGTGCTTTAAAACGGGCTGCTATACGGCTCACAGCTTGACCCCCAGATGTTCGGCAACAGTGAAAATATCTTTATCACCCCGCCCAGAAAGGTTGACCACCAGCAGGGTATCCTTGGAAAGGGTGGGCGCAATTTTGGCGGCATAAGCCACGGCATGGGCAGATTCTAGCGCGGGAATAATGCCTTCCATACGTGTGCAAAACTGGAAGGCATCCAGCGCCTCATTATCCGTAATGCCTACGTATTCTGCGCGGCCAATATCATGCAGCCATGAATGTTCCGGCCCCACACCGGGATAATCAAGCCCAGCACTGATGGAATGCGCTTCCTCAATCTGGCCATCTGCGTTCTGAAGCAGGTATGTGCGGTTGCCATGCAGCACACCGGGGCGTCCGCGCTCAATAGAAGCGGCGGTTTTGCCGCTATCCAGACCGTGGCCTGCGGCTTCCACACCGATCAGACGAACCGATTTATCATCTAGAAACGGGTAGAAAATGCCCATAGCGTTAGAGCCGCCGCCAATAGCGGCCACCACAACATCTGGCAGACGGCCTTCAGCGGCCTTCATCTGAGCTTTGGTTTCCGTGCCGATTACGCTCTGGAAATCACGCACCATAGCTGGGTATGGGTGTGGGCCTGCCACCGTGCCAATAAGCATGTAGGTATCAGCAATGTTGGCCACC
Organism: Acetobacter sp. DmW_125128; assembly: GCF_008704325.1. Classification (NCBI taxonomy): domain Bacteria; kingdom Pseudomonadati; phylum Pseudomonadota; class Alphaproteobacteria; order Acetobacterales; family Acetobacteraceae; genus Acetobacter; species Acetobacter sp. DmW_125128. The sequence continues at coordinate 129,479 of NZ_VHOP01000001.1, forward strand.
CAATCCCGCATGGCCTCATTCATGGCGTCTTTCAGCGTGCCTGCGCCAGAGGTAACGGGCACGACCTCCGCACCTAGCAAACGCATCCGGAACACGTTGGGCTTTTGCCGCTCTACATCGGTAGCACCCATGTAGATCACGCATTTCAGGCCGAACAGGGCGCATACGGTTGCCGTGGCCACACCATGCTGGCCGGCCCCGGTTTCCGCCACAATACGGGTGCGGCCCATACGCCGGGCCAGCAGAATCTGCCCCATAACGTTATTGAGCTTGTGGGAACCCGTATGGTTGAGTTCTTCACGCTTAAGAAAAATTTTAGCGCCACCCAGTTCTTCTGTCATGCGCTGGGCAAACCAGAGCGGGCTGGGGCGACCGACATAATCTTTCAGATAATAATCCAGCTCCTTCCGGAAAGCCGGATCAGCCTTGGCAGCTTTATAGGCTTCATCCAGTTCCAGAATGAGAGGCATAAGGGTTTCCGCCACAAAGCGCCCCCCATGACGCCCACCAAAATGCCCCCGCTCATCCGGCTGGTGCCGGAGGGAATTGCTCTGCACCGCTGCCGTGCCGTGTTCCTTCGGATCTGCCATTTCTGGTCTGCCGCTCCCATACCGCGTGAAAAACCGCGCCTGCCAGACATGCAAAAGTCTGGCATCGCCTGTCATAACGAAGCCGCAGGCTTACCAGATACCGCAAGGCGTTGCACAGCCCTGCAACCACGTAACCTTGCCAGAAACACGTAGAAGGCCGCATAATTTGTAACAGTTGAATATTTGCAGCCCATATCGCCACCTGACATTCTGTGTTCAGAAAACAGTGGCCCTGCCTGCCTTCGGTAGCGCGCGCACACAAAATGGAGAATCGCATGTTCCTGGCCCACCGGCCTGGTATGCCCGCACGGGCTATTGAGACCGCAGCCGACGCCGCCGATGCCGTATGGCTGGATCTTCTGGACCCCACCCCGCAGGAACAGGCCCTGGCAACCCAATTATGTGGCCAGCCCATTCCCACGCTGGATGATCTGAACGAAATTGAAAGTTCATCCCGCATTAGCGTACGCGATGGAGCGGCTTTTCTTTCCTCGCCTTTATTGCAGAAAACCGGCCCGGAATTTCAGACAACACCTGTCGGCTTTATTCTGACGCAAAACCGGCTGTTCACCATCCGCTTTCAGTCCTACCAGTCTTTTGAAACCGTGGCGTTGCTTGTGGCGGATCATGCGCAGGTTATGCCTGCCCCCCATGCCATTCCCACCCCAGAAACACCGGCCCCCACACCCGCATCCACCACAGCGCCCTCTGCCCCACTCCACACCCAGCATGATACCATGCTGCATGCGGGGGAAATTCTGGTGGCGCTGATTGAAACCATTGTAGACCGGCTGGCCGATATTCTGGAAAGCGTGGGAGACCTGCTGGATACTCTTTCGCACGATATTTTCCGCACCCGTCCATCCGGCCAAGCCATGCGCAACATTGCATCATGGCAGCGTGACTTACTCCAGCGCGTGGGCAGTTCGGGCAATCTGTGTTCACGTATGCGCGATACGCTTTTGGGCATGGAGCGCATTGCCCTGTTTTTGAGCGAAAGCCGCAAAACAGCCAGCGCCATCCCCACCCCCGGATACATGCTAAGCACGCGCCACATCACCACGGATTCCGTACCGCAAGAAGGGGAAAGCAATACTGCCGCAGCCTATGCGCTTTCCAGCCCGCTGCGGATGCGCATTACCACAGTAAGCCGAGACCTTTCCTCGCTAGATGCCTATGTTTCCCAGGCGCAGGACAAGGTGGAATTTCTGCTGGATGCCACGTTGGGCTTTATTAACATTGAACAGAACGGGGTCATGAAGGTGCTGACAGTTGTCAGCTTTATTGGGGTAGCCCCTACTTTGATTGCTGGTATCTATGGTATGAACTTCAAGAACATGCCTGAACTGAACTGGTCTTTCGGTTACTGGTATTCACTCGGGCTTATGGCCTCCACCATTGTATTGCCCCTGCTGTGGTTCTGGAAAAAAGGCTGGCTGGGAGGGATCAAGTAAAATGCATCAGCTCTGGAAAACGGCTTTTTTCTGCGCCTCTCTTATCGGTAGCATGTCTATGGCACAGGCTGCATCTTCCACACCCACACAGGCCCCGCCACCTAATGGGTATCAGGCGTTTTTTGACCATCTGAGCACCGAACCCTTACGCTATGCCGCCGTATCTTCACGCAATGGCAAACGGTTGCTTGTTGGGCTCCATCCTTCCACGGCAGGCCATGTAGCGGGGGAGCTGATGCTGCTGGATGGCACCATGCGCCCGCTGTTAAGTGCGGATGTGGAAGGCACAGCGCCTGATCTGCAAAGCGGGCAAACCGGCATGTGCCAACTTACCACCACCCTAAAGGAAGACAGCCTGCACCTGAATGGCCCGTGCTCACAAAATCAGATTTCCGGTGGGCTTACACGCACCATGCACCCTTCCCAGCTATGGTCTCAGGTCAACAGTTTTATTTCCCCCGATATGTCGGTTTCCACTGTGTGGCTGACCCGTGCCGGGTGGAATGCAGCCATTACCCCTGCGCCAACGCCATGAAGCTCACACCACAAGGTTATTGACGATACATCTGGCCGCCGTTATTATGCGGCCCCAATAGTACTGGCTGACTTCACCTGCCCAGTGCATCCTCCCTTTAGTCTGGATTATTCTGCCCCGGCATCACCTTCCAGCAAGGTGCCTATTTGCCGCAGCCGCGCGCTTCCGGCAGCCGATGGCATGAGAAATCCTGACATATTCCTTATGAACTTTTGCCAGTCAGGGCATTTCCTAGATGCATCTTGCGGAACTCAAGGCCAAATCCCCAGCGGATCTTCTGGCCTGCGCTGAAGACCTGAATATTGAAAACGCGTCATCCCTGCGCAAGCAGGACATGATGTTTGCCATCCTGAAGGCGCTGGCCGATAACGACCAAGCGATCTACGGCGAAGGCACGCTTGAAATCATGCACGACGGGTTTGGTTACCTGCGTTCCCCCGAATCAAACTACCTTCCCGGCCCGGATGATATTTATATCTCCCCCACACAGGTGCGCCGCTTTGCCCTGCGCACAGGTGATACGGTAGAGGGCCAGATTCGCGCCCCGCGTGATGGTGAACGCTACTTCTCCATGCTCAAGATCAACACGATCAACTTTGAGCCACCGGATGCTGTGCGCCACCGAATCAACTTTGATAACCTGACCCCACTTTACCCTGAACGTCGCCTTCAGATGGAAGTGGAAAGCCAGGCAACAGCCCCGGAACCCAAATCCGAAAAAGGCAAGAAAAGCGCGCAAAAAGACTTTACCCCGCGCGTTATTGATCTTGTTTCCCCCATTGGTATGGGCCAGCGCGCCCTTATTGTGGCCCCGCCTCGCTCGGGCAAAACGGTTATGCTGCAAAGCATTGCCTCTTCCATCAGCGCCAACCATCCGGAAGTTTTCCTGATCGTTCTGCTGATTGATGAACGCCCAGAAGAAGTTACGGACATGGCGCGCTCTGTGCGCGGTGAAGTGATTGCCTCCACCTTTGATGAGCCCGCACACCGCCACGTGCAGGTAACGGAAATGGTGCTGGAAAAAGCCAAGCGCCTTGTTGAACACAAGCGCGATGTGGTGATCCTGCTGGATTCCATTACCCGTCTGGCACGCGCCTACAACACCGTTGTGCCCTCATCCGGCAAGGTGCTGACCGGGGGTGTGGATGCCAACGCCCTGCAACGGCCTAAGCGCTTTTTTGGTGCCGCCCGTAATATTGAAGAAGGTGGTTCCCTTACCATTATCGCCACGGCGCTGATTGATACCGGCAGCCGCATGGACGAAGTGATCTTTGAAGAATTCAAAGGCACGGGCAACTCGGAACTGGTGCTGGATCGTAAGCTGGCAGACAAGCGTACCTTCCCGGCAATCGACATCACCAAAAGCGGCACCCGTAAGGAAGAACTGCTGGTGGATCGGGCTACACTGTCCAAAATGTGGGTTCTGCGCCGCATTCTGGCCCCTATGGGCACGATGGACGCCATGGACTTCCTGCTGGACAAGCTGAAATACAGCAAAACCAACAATGACTTCTTTGAAGCCATGAACAACTGACCGGGCAGGCTTTTCTCGCCTTTCTTTCCGTCAGTTCATTTCTACAGAGCGCCTGCTTCGGATTACGAAGCAGGCGTTTCCTGTTTTTTGCGCAACGTGAGCACCACACTGCCATCGGGCTGCGGCACATCGGACAAAATGGTATGCCCAAGCGCCCGAGCAGACCGGCTGATGTTCTTTAGCGGCTCTTCCCCCTTCAGGCGCACAGCCAACAAACCACCCGGTGGCAGGCCATCCAGCGCCAGACGCGTGCGCACAAATGTCATGGGGCATTTTTCCGTTGTAATATCCAAAACGGCAATGCGTGGCTCTTCCTGCACGTTAAAATCAGGCACGTATGCAGCAGAACGGGTCATTCAGAAACTCCATAAAAGGGCGAAAAATGTAAGCTCATCTGCAAAAGATAGGGGCCTGCATCGCATAAAAAAACTGCCAGCGAGTGTAAAATTGGACAAACCCTATCACTTTCGGCTACCTGAAACCTGAAACACAAATTGTAACTCAAAGCAGGATTTGTGATCTTGAAGGCACAGTCGGCAGAATCGCGGATCGAGCAGCTGTGTGTTGAACACGGCCTGAAAATGACCGGACAGCGGCGCGTGATTGCGCGTGTTCTGTCTGAAGCAGACGACCACCCTGATGTGGAAGAGCTGTACCGCCGTGCCTTGACACTGGATTCCCGCATTTCAGTGGCCACGGTGTATCGCACCGTAAGGCTTCTGGAAGAAAAAGGTATTCTGGAACGCCGAGACTTCGGCGGTGGGCGCGCACGGTATGAAGCAACGGAAAATGGGCGGCACCATTATCATCTGATAGACGTGGATAATGGGAAAGTCATAGAGTTTGAAGATCCCGAACATGAAGCTTTGATGAAAAAAGTGGCTGATCGGTTGGGCTTTGAATTTGTTTCCATGCGGCTTGAGCTATTCGGCCGCAAAAAATCCGCTGCAAAGCCGGGCACCAAAACATCCTCTCGTGCCCGCCAGAAAGGAAATGCTGCATGAGTGCAACGCGCAATAACGGAGGGGGACTTTCTGCGCTGGATCTGGAACGCAAAGGCTTTCCCGAACTGCGTGGTGGCACCCTGAGCGTACGCATTGCAGAAACAGAGGCCGAGCTGGAAGCAGCCCAAGCCCTGCGCTACCGCGTTTTTTATGAAGAAATGGGGGCCCGCCCAGAAGGCGAAACCCTACGCCTTAAACGCGATATTGATGAATTTGATAATGTGGCAGACCATCTGTTGGTGATTGACCACTCCATTGCCTCGGACGCACGAGGCGTGGTGGGCACATACCGGCTGGTGCAAAGTGACGCTGCAAAAAAAATCGGGCGTTTTTATTCCTCCAGCGAATATGACATTACGCCCTTAAAGGAATTCCCCGGAAAATTGCTGGAAGTGGGCCGATCCTGCGTAGATAAAAACTACCGTGGGCGCACAGCCATGCAACTGCTGTGGCGGGGCATTGCCTCCTACATTTTCCTGCATCAGATTGATCTGCTGTTTGGTTGCGCCAGCTTGCCGGGTACGGACCCGGACAAAATGGCCAATGAGCTTACCTACCTGTACCACAACCATCTGGCCCCTCCGGCCCTGCGTGTGCGGGCTTTGCCAGATCGGAAGGTGGAAATGCTGCGCACAGACCCGCACAGCCTAAACCTGCGCCGATGCCTGGCTGGCCTACCGCCACTTATTAAAGGCTATCTGCGGCTAGGTGGTTATGTAGGGGATGGCGCGGTGGTGGACCCGCAGTTCAACACTACGGATGTGGCCATTCTGGTCAAAAGTGAGCTACTGGCAGATAAATATTACAGGCACTACGAGCGCCGCCTGCGCGATGCTCTGGACTGATAACGGACAGCTTTTTCAACGTCCGTTTTCTTTTTCTGTCAGTCAGTAAACTAAGGTTTGCGCCGTGGTAAAACTGCCCGCGTTTTTTCAAACGGCGCATAACCGCCTGCGCCGATGCTGGCGGGACAATTGGCGTTTCATAAGGTTTATGCTGGGGGTTGGCGCTCTTTCTGCGCTGGCTCTGCCCCCTTTGCACTTCCTACTCATATTGTTGCTTACTTTTGGCATACTCGGCCGGATACTTAACACCACAACAAGTTGGAAACACGCCGCGTGGGCTGGCTGCCTGTTTGGTTTTGGCTTTTACACAGCCGGACTTTACTGGCTGGTTAATGCTGTGCTGATTCGTGCTGATGAGTTCTGGTGGTTTGTGCCTTTCCCTTCCATGGGGTGTGCCCTTATTCTTGCGCCGATGGTGGGGGCACCGGCCGCACTCAGCATGTTGGTGCCCGCAGGATTGCGCCGTCTGGCATTTTTTGCCGGAGCATGGACGATTTTTGATATGGGCCGCACATTTTTATTCAGCGGTTTTACGTGGAATGCACTGGGCAGTTGCCTTGCCATACCCGGCCCTGTTGGGGACATACTCATCCAACCTGCTGCATGGGTGGGAGAAGATGGGCTAACTTTGGCGCTTGTATTGGCAAGCCTGCTATGTGGCAGCGCCTTATTGGATAACCTGCATCTGCACATTCCGTTTACGCCACAATCGGCAGCCCCTTATTGCATACCTATAGTTCGGCGTAGAATTTATATGGGCTGTATAGCTGCCTCTGTGCTGTGGCTTAGTGTGGGCGCCGCGCGCTTTTACAGCATTTATCCTCAGGGCGAATCCGGGCCAATAGCTGTTATGGTTCAGGGCAATGTGCCCGAAACTGAAAAAGTAGGCCGGTTGCGCCCCAGAGATATCTTTTTGCGCTACCTACGCCTAACAGCCCAAGGCGTGCAGCAAGCTCGGCAATTACAAATTCAGCAGGCAGCCTCTGGCACACCTTATCGCCCTATTGTGTTTTTGTGGCCGGAAACCTCTTTCCCCGGCTACGATCTGTTGCAGGATACGCCCAAGGCCCGAGAAGTTATTATGGATTGGGCTCTTGGGGCCGATGCAGGAATTATTGGTGCACTCCGGCAGGATGATAACGGGCATTACCGTAATTCCGTTTTGGCTTTGGCCCCTGATGGGGCCGTAAGCGCCGTATATGATAAAGCACGCCTTGTACCTTTTGGAGAATATCAACCCTCCTTCATCCCTTTACAGATTGTACCGCAGGGTGGATTGGCTGCTGGCCCTGGCCCACAAACATGGCATTTGGCCAACATTCCACCCGTTGGCCCGTTAATCTGTTACGAAGTGATTTTTTCGGGCGATGTGACCAACCCCCATGATCGCCCCCGCTGGTTAGCCAATGTTACGAATGATGGATGGTTCGGCAACAGTGCAGGCCCACGCCAGCATTTGGAATCCGTGCGCTTACGCGCTGTAGAAGAAGGGCTGCCAATCGTAAGAGCTGCCAATACAGGTATTTCTGCTGCCTTTGATGGCAGAGGCCATCTTCTTGCCAAATTGGGGTGGGATAAAACAGGTGTACTTGTTTCTGCTGTGCCTGCGGCCCTTCCTCGCACGTTTTTCGGGCATTACGGACAAGCTGTTCCTTTACTATTCTGTGCATTGCTGATTCTGGGCGCATCTATCCGGCGCAGCAAAGCCTGATTTTTCTTAGTTTCCTGTTCACCGTTTTTTTCAGTTTTATGGCGCAGTTCGCTTTTAAATAGGTATCTGCGCTGTTTTTCTTTTGGAGGAGACGGCAAACATCTTTATAAAATGTTAACCTTCTTGAGCATATTCCCTCGTGAAAGCAGGAAAAGTTTCGAGGCGTGAAACATACGGAGCAGGAACCGATCGACACCACCATGATCCAGCCTCATGCTGCTGCCAGTGCCATTGATGCCCATGTTGGCAAACGCATAAGACTACGCCGCACATTGTTGGGACTCTCTCAGGAAAAACTGGGAGAAGCTTTGGGAATTACCTTCCAGCAGATTCAGAAATATGAACGTGGAGCAAACCGGGTAGGCGCTTCGCGATTGTATCATATTGCCTGTGCGTTGGATGTGCCGATCAGCTTCTTTTTTGATGATATGCATTCTGCGGAAGTTGTTTCCAATAAGCAGGCACATTTTTCGGAAACACGCAAAAGCTTTGGTGCACCATCGGACAAGAATGTTAGCGTAGCACCTACATCGGATACAAAAAACATATTCAAAAAGCAGGAAACACTGGAGCTGGTACGCGTGTATTACAGCATTCCAGACGCGCAAATGCGCCGAAAAATTCTTGAGCTTATGCAAACAATGAGCGTATCCAGATAAAAAAGGGCGGCCTTGAAGCCGCCCTTTTTAGTAAGTGGATCAGAAGCTCTGATCGTCTCCACCACCCCAATCTCCGCCTGCATCTCCGGCGTCTCCGCCCCAGTCAGAATTGTTTGCGTCAAAATTCGGATCTGCGCTGGTACCTGCCCCACCAAAAGGATCTGCGCCTGCTGCTCCTGCTCCTGCATCACCATAATAATTGTTAATGGTTTCCGTAGGGGCTGCGCCGCCACCCCATCCAGCATCACCGCCCGCAGCGCCAGCATCATGATGCCCACTGAAAAGGCTGGTGAGCGCATTGGCTGCCATCATACCGCCAGCAACACCTGTTGCTGTGGAAAGTGCACTGCCCAAAAAGCCCGAACCACCCTGAAACATAGAGGGACGCATACCATAAGGCATGGGCTGCGGCTGATATTGCGGCGGCATGGGTGCTGCTGCAGGGCGCCCACCCCAACCCGGAGGCGCTGCGGTTGGCTGCGGTTGGGACTGAGCCTGCGGATTCTGCCCACCACCAAACAAACCACTAAAAAACCCACCCGATTTCTGTTGCCCAGAACCCTGCTGCTGCTGGGCCTGCTGCAAAGCTTGTTGGGCTTGCTGTAACTGGAACTGAAGCTGTTGAATGCGGTTTTGCGCTTCTACCAGCGCGGCTTCCTGCACAACTGCCATCTGGGTGATACGGTAGCGGGCTTCCGGGTATTTCTGGAATTCCTGCGCAATAAACTGGTCTGCTTCCGGGTCTATTGGGGGCAGATTGGGCCGCGTAGAAGGCACGCTGGCAAAACCACCCTGCGGCGCGCCGCTTACACGCGCAAAGAATTTTTCGATCAGATCGCGTTCGTCGTTATTCATCCCATACCTTCCCTGCCCTTTTGGGCCTAACGCTGGCGGCTACAGCCTTTGTTTTTACGCCAACACTCTGTCCAAGATGTGGCGCGGATACAAGCGCGATGCAAGAAGCCCTGCGCAGGAAGAATTGCACCATGGCCTGCCTTCTCTTCCGGTTCGGCGCATGGGGCTGTATGGTGTGCCCGCACGCAGCATATATATGCTGCATTATAACGTAACCTACCGGAGTAGCACCCTGATCATGGACCCGGCGTCTGCCCGCCCCACTGAGCGGCCTCTTTCCTTTCAGGATCTTATCCTGACCCTTCACCAGTTCTGGTCCAAACAGGGATGCGCCATTCTTCAGCCCTATGATCAGGAAATTGGTGCAGGCACTCTTTCCCCCCATACCACCTTACGCGCGCTTGGCAGCAAGCCGTGGAAAGCCGCCTATGTGCAGCCCTGCCGCCGCCCCTCTGATGGCCGCTATGGGGAAAACCCAAACCGCTTGCAGCACTATTACCAGTATCAGGTTCTGCTCAAGCCCACGCCGGAAGAAAGCCAGAAACTGCTGCTAGACAGCTACCGCGCAATTGGGATTGACCCCGAACTGCACGATATCCGCTTTGTGGAAGATGACTGGGAAAACCCCACCATCGGCGCATGGGGCCTTGGTTGGGAAGTATGGTGCGATGGCATGGAAGTAACCCAGTTTACGTATTTCCAGCAGGTTGGCGGTATTCCCGTAACCCTGCCTTCCACTGAACTAACATACGGGCTGGAACGTCTGGCCATGTATGTGCAGGGCGTGGAGAACGTGTACGATCTGGATTACAACGGCGCGGGCCTGACCTATGGCGATGTGTTCCTGCGCGCCGAGAAAGATTACTCCCGCCATAATTTTGAACTGGCGAACACAGACCTGCTGTTCCAGCATTTTACAGATGCGGAAAAAGAAAGCGTGGCGCTGGCCGAAGCCGGAGTGGCCCAGCCTGCGTATGATCAATGCCTGAAGGCCAGCCATCTGTTCAATCTGCTAGATGCGCGCGGCGTTATCAGCGTGAGCGAACGCGCTGCCTATATTGCCCGAGTGCGTAATCTGGCCAAGCTATGCTGTGAAACCTGGCTGGCTGGCGAGGACAAGTAAGATAATGCCCGAACTGCTGATAGAACTGTTCTCTGAAGAAATTCCAGCCCGGATGCAAAGTCAGGCAGGGGAAAACCTCCTGCGCCTGCTAACCGAGGCTCTGGCCCCCCTGCACCCACAGAATGCCGTGGCCGCCACCGGCCCGCGCCGCATTGCCGCCAGCCTGAACATTGATGCCACAGTGCCCGGCCGCACGGTTTCTGAACGCGGCCCGCGTGAAGGCGCACCAGATAAAGCGCTTGATGGCTTTACCCGTAAGCATGGTGTTACGCGTGATGCCCTAACACTACAAAACGGCTTTTGGGTGCTAGAGCGCGAAGAACCTGCCGTAAGCGCGCAGGCCCATATTGCGGCTGTGCTGCCTGATCTGCTGCGGCGCTTCCCTTGGCCCAAATCCATGCGTTGGGGTGCTGGCAGCAGCTTTACATGGGTGCGCCCACTACGTCGTATTCTGTGCATTCTGGATGGTGAAGCCATACCTTTCTCCCTCGCTCAGGGTGAAGATAACGGGCACAATCTGGTGGCTGCCAACCTTACGGAAGGCCATCGCTTCCTCAACCCCGGTGCCGTGGCTGTGTCCAGCGCTACGGAATGGCGGAAAACCTTGCATGACCGCCACGTGATGGTGGATGCAGCAGAACGCCGTAAAACCATTACAGAAGGCCTGAACACACTGGCTGCCTCCGAAGGGTTGCAGATTGTGCCAGATTCTGGATTGGTGGACGAAGTAGCTGGGCTGGTGGAATGGCCTGTGCCGTTCCTTGGCCAAATTGATGCGCAGTTTATGGAACTTCCTGCCGAAGTGATGCAGGTTTCCATGCGCGTGAACCAACGGTATTTTGCCCTGCGCAACAGCGATGGTTCAGCTGCACCGCGTTTTGCTTTTGTGGCCAACATTATCCCCGCAGATGATGGCACGCTGATTGTTACCGGCAATGAACGCGTGCTGCGTGCGCGCTTTGCAGATGCCCGCCATTTCTGGGATCTGGATCGCAAGCAAACGCTGGCTTCCCGCCTGAAGGCGTTGGATTCCATTACTTTCCATGCCAGCTTGGGATCACAGGGTGATCGCACACGCCGTATGGTGCGTTTGGCCGGTATTCTGGCCGATATGGTAGGCGCACCCAAAGCTGATTGCGAGCGTGCGGCAGAGCTGAGCAAAACCGACCTGACAACCGGTATGGTTGGAGAATTCCCCGAACTTCAAGGGGTAATGGGCGGCTACTACGCTAAACATGATGGCGAAAGTGCTGCCGTGGCTCAGGCCATTAGTGAGCAATATACCCCGCGCGGCCCCGGTGATTCCGTGCCAACTGCGCCGGTTTCTGTTGTGCTGGGGCTGGCCGACCGGATAGATATGCTGGTGGCTTTCTTTGCCGCTGGTGAAAAACCTTCCGGTTCGGGAGACCCGTTCGGTCTGCGCCGTGCCGCATTGGGCGTGATCCGCCTGATCCGTGAAAACAATCTGCGGCTTGATCTGGTGCGCCTGTTTGTTCTGGCTGCCGAAGCCCTGCCTGCTGATTTGCAGGATGCGCCTGATCTGGATCTGCTGCCACAGTTTATTGCGGAACGTCTGCGCGTGCAGGTACGCTCCGAAGGTGCACGGCATGACTGTCTGGCCGCAATTTCCGTCGATAATTCCGATACGGATATCGTGCGCCTGCTAGCCCGTGCCCACGCCTTGCAGGATATGCTGGAAACGGAAGACGGCAAGAACCTGCTGGCCGCCACGCGCCGTGCGGCCAATATTCTGCGGATTGAAGACAAAAAAGACGGCCCACACGAAGATAACCCAGACCCCGCCCTGTTCACACAGGATGAGGAGCGCGCCCTGTTTGACGCGCTGGAACGTGTGGAACCCGCCGTGGAAAAGGACTTTGCTGCCGAACGCTTTACCGATGCTATGCGTGAAGCTGCCAGCCTGCGTGAACCGCTGGATAAGTTTTTTGAAGTGGTTACGGTAAACGCCCCAGAACCAGAACTGCGGCTTAACCGCCTGAAACTGCTTTCCCGCGTTGTGCGTATGATGCGGCTGATTGCAGATTTCAGCCAGATTGAAGGTTAATTATCTGCATCGCTTGAGTTTGGCTTGCTGCATCTCAAAAGCAGCAAGCCAGCCAAAGCTAAGTATTGCTTTGGCACGCCCCATGCAGGCTAAACTTCTACACAACGAGTTGTACACGGGCGTGTAACTGATGCCCGTAAAAAGCATAGCTTTTGCTACAACACTCTTTTAGACAGGCACAAACCTTTCTCCGGCAAAATTAAAGTCGGAACTGGCTTTTCCCGGTTTTTTTGCATGGTAGAATAGAATGACGTCTTCCCGCTCTCTCACCCTTGGTGTGCTTAATGGTATGGGAAGCGGTGCGTTGTGGGGCACTGTATTTATTGTCCCCCTACTGCTGCATGATTTTACATCTTTGCAAATAACAGCCGGACGCTACATTATTTACGGCCTCATTTCCCTGATTTTACTACTCCCACGTTGGAATATTCTTAAAAATATTCTGGGAAAAGCCGAATGGAATGCGCTCATCCGCTTATCTATTCTGGGAAATATTCTGTATTACATTCTACTTTCTACGGCCATTACAACCGTAGGTGGCCCCGTAACCACACTTATTATTGGGTTTTTACCCATTGCTGTATTGGTGATGGGCATACGTGCTGGCAGTAACATCCGTATCAAACAGATTGCCATCCCCATGAGCTTAAGCGTTATTGGCATTCTGCTTATTGTTTCGCGCAGCTTTACATCTCATGCTGCAAGCATCCCCGTACACCCGGTTGCTTTTTCTTCGCAAATTATCGGATTATTTTGTGCTGTGGGGGCTTTGATATCCTGGACATTATATGCCGTTGAAAACACACGCTGGCTGTTAAAAACCTCTACAGTAAGCGATCATGACTGGTCTTTGCTAACAGGTGTTGTTACCGGCGCATTGGCTCTTGTACTGGTTATTCCTGCTTTTGTTTTTCATGCCGCCCCCCATGCTTGGTTAGATTGGGCACGTTTTTGGGGTGTATGCAGCGCAACGGCTCTTTTGGCTTCTGTGGTGGCCAACGGATTGTGGAACCGCGCTTCCCGCCTGTTACCGCTTACACTTTCCGGACAAATGATTATTTTTGAAACGCTGTTTGCTCTACTTTACAGCTTTGTATGGGCGCATCGCTGGCCAAGCCTTGTAGAATTTTGCGCCATTATCTGCCTGATAACAGGTGTGTTGTGGTGTACGGCAGCACACCGCACACCACATGACACATCTGAAAAAGCCTGAAATCAGGTTCGGGGTGTGCGGCCAAAAAAGAGGCTGATCACCAGCAGCACCACAAACACAAACAGCAAAATTTTTGCTATTTCTGTAAAATTACCTGCTGCGCCAGAAAACCCGAATATGGATGCCAGAAGGGCAAAAATTAGAAAAATCAGAACCCAGCGTAAAATAGCCATCTACTCTCTCCCTTCGGCCATACGTCAACACGCATGACTGTTACTGGCCTGTAGTAGAAAGACTAACGCACAAAACCGGCAACAGTTTGCTGTTACCGCTTTGGGCTTACACTGGGCACCTAAAAGACGGTTTTAGTGTTCTTCTGCACCGGGAATAATATCATAAGCCGGGCTGCCGGGTGGTGGCCCGGGTGGCGGGGCATCCCCCACAGCAATACCCACCATTTTTTCGGCTGATGCGCCAATTTCTCGCGCATCAATGGCTGTGCCCAGTTCACCACTGCTACCTGTGCCAACAGCATAGAGCATTTGCCCCGGAGCAAGCAGATTGGCAACGCGCGTAGCTTCACGCGGGGTAATGCAGACAACAGAGTGATCTTTCAGAATCACACCTGAAAGTTCTCCATTGGCATTATAAAGCTGCTGCCAGATTTCGCCGTGCAGCACCAAATCTGGGCCAGCAATCATTTCTGTAGAATGCACGGGCATAGCAATAAAGTTATCCTGCATGCCACGGCCACGCGGGCTGGTAATTCCAAACGCCCGGATAATAGGCAGCGTGCGCCCTTTTAACCCACGGATGGAAATAACATCCCCCGGTTTAACCAGCCCAGCCAATGCATGCGTTTGTTCGGGAGAGACAAAAACCTGCGTGCCATCTTCAAGCACCAGCCCAAAGACCCCACCATGCGGAGATGGCAGAAATTGCGCCACCTTACCGCTAAAGGAAGGCAGGCCAGAAAGATCGTACACACCATCTGCCTGCTTTTCTGTATGCGTCTGCCGAGCAGAAAAGGACTCTGCCTTAGAGGCAGGCGTTTTATGTGTCGGCGCAGCTACAGCCACGGAAGACACGAATAATGCAGCAGACAAAGAAAGCAGATAGCGCATAGCCCAACCGATTATGAAACGCCGCCCCCGCCCATATGTGCGCGAGGGACCGCATTGCGTGAGATTCGTGGCCCTATTCTCTGCCACGAACTGTTATTCCCACAAGAGCGGGAAAAGCGTGTCAGTGGCGGAAATGGCGCATACCAGTAAACACCATAGCAATACCGGCGGCATCTGCTGCGGCAATCACCTCATTATCACGGATAGAACCACCAGGCTGAATAACCGCTGTGGCCCCGGCCGCAACAATGGTTTCCAGACCATCTGCAAACGGGAAGAACGCATCAGACGCGGCCACAGAACCCTGTGTCAGCGGCTTGTCCAGCCCAGCGGCTTTTGCGGCCTCACCACTTTTAGAAGCGGCAATGCGGGCAGAATCCACACGGCTCATCTGGCCTGCGCCAATGCCCACCGTGGCACCACCCTTGGCATACACAATAGCGTTAGACTTAACGTGCTTAGCCACACGGAATGCAAAAATCAGATCCTGCATTTCCTGTTCCGTGGGGGCGCGCTTTGTTACCACCTTCAGGCCTTCTCGGCTAATCTGGCCGTTATCACGCGTTTGGGCCAGAAAACCCCCTGCTACGGAACGCACTACAATACCTTCTGCCGCCGGGTTAGGCAGGCCACCAGTCAGCAGCAAACGCAGGTTCTTTTTGCGGGAGAGAAGCGCCTTAGCATCTTCTTCCGCATCCGGAGCAACAATCACTTCCGTAAAGATGGTGGAAATCTTTTCCGCCGTGGCTGCATCCAGCGGGCGATTAAGGGCCACAATGCCCCCAAAGGCAGAAACCGGATCACACCGCAGGGCCTGATCCCACGCGGCCGTTAGGGAAGGTGCAACAGCCACGCCGCAAGGGTTGGCGTGCTTTACAATTACAACAGCCGGGCTATCAAATTCGGCAACAGCCTCAAACGCAGCATCGGTATCATTGATGTTGTTGTAGGAAAGAGACTTGCCCTGCACCTGCTGCGCCGTTGCTACACCGGGGCGCACTGTGCCATCACGATAGAAAGCGGCTTTCTGGTGCGGGTTTTCACCATAGCGCAGGATTTCTGCGCGCTGGCCAGCCATAATAAAGCGTTCGGGGAAAGGCTGCTGCGCCTGCTTGGCAAACCATGCGGCAATGGCGGCATCATACGCAGCGGTGCGCGCATAAGCAGCGCCAGCATAGGCACGGCGGGTTTCTAGCGTGGTGCCACCATCGCCCAGCGCATCAATCAACCCTTCATACTGGGCTGGGTCTGTCAGCACCACCACGTGGGCATGGTTTTTGGCTGCAGCACGAATAAGTGCCGGGCCGCCGATATCAATGTTTTCAATGCACGTATCGGCATCTGCGCCGGAAGCCACGGTTTTTTCAAACGGATACAAATTCACGGCCACCAGATCAATCGGGCCAATGCCGTGTTCTTCCATCTGGGCCACATGGGCAGGCAGATCGCGCCGGCCCAAAATGCCACCATGAATTTTGGGTACCAGTGTTTTTACCCGGCCATCCAGAATTTCGGGGAAGCCTGTGTAATCCGAAACTTCCGTAACAGGGATGCCCGCATCGCGCAGCGCCTTGGCAGACCCCCCTGTAGAAAGAATTTCTGCCCCCTGCGCTGCAAGAGCACGGGCAAGATCAAGCAGACCCGTTTTATCGGAAACAGAAATAAGGGCACGACGGATAGGCAGCGTCGTCTGGCTCATGGCGGACCTTTCGCATGGCAAAAACGTAATGCGGGCTGATGAACCCACATGCCACATGCAAGCCATCAACCGAGGGTGAAAAACGACAAAACCCGCCTTAGCGGCGGGTAAATGTCCAGTACATAGGCTGTCGGCCAGCGGCAATGGCCTTAGCCTCGTACCGGGTGGGAAACCAACCTTCTGGCCGGGTTAAAACGGGTGCGGGCGCTTCAAAGTAATTTTGAGCAGCCATAACTTCCTGCACCCATGCCTGATAGGTAGGATCATCACTGGCAACGCGCCATACTGCTCCGGGCTTAAGCACACGGGCAGCCAGCGCTACATTTTGCGGATGCACAAAACGCCGCTTGGCATGGCGTGCCTTGGGCCACGGATCTGGAAACATCAGGAACAACCTGTCCAGACACGCATCGGGCAACACATTCAGCACTTGCCGGGCATCATCATCCCACAACCGCAGCATATCTGGTACGGGTGCAGTTGCTTCCTCTCCTACCGGCACAAGGCGGCTTAACAGGGAGCACAAACCATTATGGAAAACTTCGGAGGCAATATACCCCACTTCGGGATGTGCATTGGTTTGGGCAAGCACGTGCTCACCACCACCAAAGCCAACCTCAAACCAGATCTGCTCCGGCTGATGGCCGAAAACAGAAGCCGGATCTGCCGCGCGCTCTAGCGGAAAACGCATACGCGGCAGGGTTTCATCCAGCAGCCGTTCCTGACGGGGGCGCAACGGATGCCCACGCTGGCGGCCATACAACCGCTCTGGCGGGGGTTTAACATCTGTTACCACAGGCTGACCATTTTCAGCCGAACCTTTAGCCTCCGCCATGAACAGAACGCCCTAAACTTAGCGGTTTAGCGCGCTACGCAGGGCATCAACCAGATCGGTCTGTTCCCACGTAAAGGTGTCCAGCTTAGCATCCGGCTGGCGGCCAAAGTGGCCATAAGCAGATGTAACAGCATAAATCGGACGGTTCAGGCGCAGGTGCTTACGGATACCGCGCGGGGTAAGATCCATAACTTCACGCAGCACTTCACCCAGACGGTTTTCATCCACATCCTTGCCGGTTTCATCCAGATCCACATAGACGGACAGTGGATGAGACACGCCAATAGCGTAGGAAAGCTGAATGGTGCAACGATCTGCCAAGCCAGCGGCCACAACGTTTTTGGCCAGATAACGGCAGGCATACGCTGCGGAACGGTCAACCTTCGTGGGATCCTTACCGGAGAATGCGCCACCACCATGCGGGGCGGCACCACCATAGGTGTCCACAATGATCTTACGGCCTGTTAGCCCGCAGTCACCATCCGGGCCTCCAATAACGAACACACCCGTGGGGTTGACGTAGAATTCTTTTTCCGGCGGCACCCACCCTTCGGGCAGCACATTCTTAACCACCTGGCCCAGACGGCTACGCAGTTCTTCCTGATTGATGCCTTCATCATGCTGGGTGGAGATGACGACAGAAGTCGCACCAACCGGGCGGCCATTTACGTAGCGCAGGGTTACCTGGCTTTTGGCATCCGGCTGTAGGCCAGCTACAATCGGGTCACCCGCACGGCGCAGATCACGCATTTCATGCAGAATGCGGTGCGCGTAGTAGATTGGGGCTGGCATAAGGGTATCGGTTTCGTTCGAGGCATACCCGAACATGATCCCCTGATCGCCTGCGCCTTCATCTTTCTCACCTGCGCTATCAACGCCTACCGCAATATCGGCAGACTGAGCATGCAGGTAATTCGCAGCTTCCGCATGACGCCAGGAGAAACCTTCCTGATCGTAACCGATATCTTTGACAGCTTCACGCGCCAGTTCAATCAGCTTGTCCGATGTTACGGAAGATGGGCCACGCACTTCACCCGCAAGAATGATGCGATTGGTGGTTACCAGCGTTTCACAGGCAACGCGGGCTTCCGGATCTGCCGCAAGATAAGCGTCCAGAACGGTATCGCTGATCCGGTCAGCAACTTTATCGGGATGGCCTTCGGAAACAGACTCCGAAGTAAACAGAAAATCGCCGTCTTTACGCATGATGGTGCCGTTTGCCCCACGCACTGTGAAAAAGGAAACAGATGCCCGCCCTAAAAAAGGGGGACGAGGTCGTATGAAGGGATAGAAAGCAGCGGTCAAGAGTATTGGCCAAACAGGCCAGCCAGAAACGCCGTTTTCAGCCTTGCGCCCAACGCGGGGCGGACACTGCCCGCCCCTTTAGGCTGGCATTAGAGCGGAGGCAGCCCCAGCACATCTTCCATGCTGTAAAGGCCGGGTTTGTGCCCTTTTACCCACTTGGCGGCACGCACGGCACCCGTGGCAAAAATCCGCCGGTCAAAGGCGCGATGCCCCAAAACGATCTGTTCATCTGCAGATGTGAACAATACTTCATGTTCGCCCACAATCTGCCCGCCACGCAGGGCCGCAAAGCCAATGGCTCCTTCCTTGCGGGGGCCGGTATGGCCATCACGCCCACTTTCGCGCACATCCGCCAGATTAACACCGCGGCCCTGCGCTACGGCCTCACCAATAGCCAAGGCTGTGCCAGAGGGGGCATCCACCTTTTGCCGATGATGCATTTCCACAATTTCAGCATCGTAGGAGTCTGCTGGCAGGGCGCGTGCCATCATCTGCGCCAAACGCTGCACTAATGTAACACCGGGAGAATAATTGGCGGCATGCACCACAGCAATTTTTTCCGCGGCTTTGTTCACGGCGGTCTGTTGCTCTGCTGAAAGGCCAGTTGTGCCCAACACCCATGCCGTGCCTGCTGCGGCCAGCGCCTGCGCGTTAGGGATAACCGTATCCGCATGGGTGAAATCAATCACCACATCGCTGTTGGCTGCAAGCTCCGCCATATCCTTAAACAGCGCCACGCCTTGCGGCAAACCGCTTGCTGCTTCCGGCTTGCGTGTTGTGCCACCAGAAAGGGTTGCCCCTGCGGCCTGCACTTCTTCTACCAAAAGACGGCCCACGCGCCCCGTTATGCCTGCAATACCGATACGCATGAGCGCTTATTCCTTCCCTTCAAAAAAGTCCCGCACGCGGCGGAAGAAGCCCGTATGTTCTGGGCTTTGCTTCACATCCTCACCGGCTTCTTTTTCAAATTCTTCCAACAGTTCACGCTGGCGCTTGCTGAGGTTCTGCGGTGTTTCCACCGTTACCTGAATGTACATATCGCCACGGGCTGTGGAACGCAGAACAGAGAACCCTTTGCCCCGCAGGCGGAAATGCGCGCCGGTTTGCGTGCCAGCCGGAACTTTTACCTTGGTACGAGAACCATCAATAACGGGCACTTCAATTTCTGTGCCCAAAGCAGCCTGCGCCATGCGCAACGGCACGCGGCAATAGATATTGGCGCCATCGCGCTGGAAGATACTGTGTTCGTCTATGGAAATATGGATATAGAGATCACCCGGCGGCACACCATTGCCCCCAGCTTCCCCTTCGCCAGAAAGGCGAATTCGGGTGCCATCTTCCACACCGGCAGGAATCTGCACTTCAACCGTGCGTTCTTTTTCTATGGTGCCTTCACCGTGGCAAACCTTACAGGGGTTTTTCACCACTTTGCCTGCACCATGACAGGTTGGGCATGGGCGTTCCACAACAAAAAAGCCCTGCTGCGCCCGCACCTTGCCTGCACCGTGGCAGCTTGGGCAAACTTCAACGCCCGATGCGCCATCGTTAGAGCCCGTGCCGTGGCAGGATTCGCACGCCACGCGGGTAATCACCCGCACATCTTTCTTTACGCCAGCAAAAGCTTCTTCCAGCGTAATTTCAACATGGGTCTGGATATCGTTGCCGGTGCGGGCACGGCCACCACGGCGGCCGCCCATCACGTCACCAAACATCTGTTCGAAAATATCGCCCAGACCACCGGCACCAAAACCACCGCTAAAGTCAAACCCGCCGGGGCCAGGGCCACCGCCTTCAAACGCGGCATGGCCGTACTGGTCATACGCAGCGCGTTTTTGTTCGTCCTTCAGAATATCGTAAGCTTGGTTGATTTCTTTGAACTTGGCTTCTGCCGCATCATCCCCCGGGTTCCGATCGGGATGATACTTCATGGCCAGCTTGCGATAGGATTTCTTGAGTTCATCAGCCGTGGCGGTTCGGGAAACTTCAAGAATTGCGTAGTAATCGAGCTGAGTGGCCATGGAAGTCCTCTTATCGGGGGCTGCCTCTAAAGCATGAGCACAGCATTTGTCCGAAACAACAAAAAGCGCCCGCCTTACAATGAAGCGCGGACGCCAGAAATAAAGTAAAGGGTGACTATGTTTGTCACATAGTCACCCTTGTGCATAGCGTCCGATCAGGACTTCTTGCTGTCGTTCACGTCTTCAAAGTCAGCGTCAACGATCTCTTTTTCGTCCGGCTTTGCAGCTTCTGCTTCCGGAGCTGCTTCACCAGCCTGACCAGCCTTATAAGCGGCTTCACCCACTTTCATGGCTGCCTGTGTCAGGCGTTCGGTTGCGCTTTTCAGAGCTTCTGCATCTGTGCCTTCCATAGCGGCCTTAACGGCAGCAATGGCGCTTTCTGCTTCGCTCTTTTCAGCAGCCGGAACCTTGTCACCAGCTTCGGTCAGAGACTTTTCAGTCTGATGCACCAGAGCTTCGGCATTGTTACGCAGTTCTACCTGCTCACGCTTGGCTTTATCGGCTTCAGCATTCGCTTCAGCGTCTTTCACCATCTTGTCGATATCGGTATCGGACAGACCACCAGAAGCCTGGATTTTGATCTGCTGTTCCTTACCGGTTGCCTTGTCCTTAGCAGACACAGACACAATGCCGTTGGCATCGATATCGAAGGTCACTTCAATCTGCGGCACGCCACGCGGTGCTGCGGGAATACCCGTAAGATCGAAGTTACCCAGCAGCTTGTTGTCAGCTGCCATTTCGCGTTCGCCCTGATAGACCTTAATGGTCACGGCGTTCTGGTTATCTTCCGCCGTGGAGAACACCTGACTTTTCTTGGTCGGGATGGTTGTGTTGCGGTCGATCAGACGGGTGAACACACCACCCAGCGTTTCAATACCCAGAGAAAGCGGGGTTACGTCCAGCAGAAGAACGTCTTTAACATCACCCTTCAGAACGGCACCCTGAATAGCAGCACCAATGGCCACAACTTCATCGGGGTTCACGTTACGGGCAGGGTCCTTACCAAAGAAGCCTTTAACCGTTTCGATAACCTTAGGCATACGGGTCATACCGCCAACCAGAATGACTTCGTCAATCTGAGAAGCAGACAGGCCAGCATCCTTCAGCGCTGCCTTACAGGGTTCCAGCGTACGCTGCACCAGATCGTCCACAAGGCTTTCCAGCTTGGCGCGGGTCAGCTTCAGAACAAGGTGTTTCGGGCCAGATGCATCAGCCGTGATGAACGGCAGGTTGATTTCTGTTTCCTTGGAGGAAGACAGCTCGATCTTGGCTTTTTCTGCTGCTTCTTTCAGACGCTGCAGAGCCAGCTTGTCAGACCGCAGATCAATACCCTGTTCGCGTTTGAACTCGTCTGCCAGATAGCCGATGATGCGGTTATCAAAGTCTTCACCACCCAGGAACGTATCACCGTTGGTGGACTTCACTTCGATCACGCCATCAGAAATTTCCAGAACGGAAACGTCAAACGTGCCACCACCAAGGTCATACACAGCCACGGTGCCACCGCTTTTCTTTTCCAGCCCGTAAGCCAGAGCAGCCGCTGTGGGTTCGTTGATGATACGCAGCACTTCAAGGCCAGCAATCTTACCTGCATCCTTGGTGGCCTGGCGCTGGGCATCGTTAAAGTAAGCCGGAACCGTGATAACAGCCTGAGAAACTTTTTCACCCAAATAGGATTCAGCCGTTTCCTTCATCTTGCCCAGAACGAAGGCGGAAATCTGTGAGGGGGCATATTTTTTGCCGCGCGCCTCAACCCATGCATCACCATTATCGCCCTGAACGATGGCGTAGGGCACCATTTCCTTGTCTTTCTGGACTGTCGGATCATCAAAACGACGCCCGATCAGACGCTTCACAGCGTAGAAAGTGTTAGACGGGTTGGTAACTGCCTGACGTTTTGCAGCCTGCCCCACCAGCATTTCACCACCTTCGGTAAAAGCCACCATAGACGGGGTGGTGCGGGCGCCTTCGCTGTTCTCGATAACCTTTGTTTCGTTACCTTCACGCACTGCAACGCAGGAGTTGGTCGTACCAAGGTCGATACCAATAACTTTACTCATTATATATTCCCTTTCAGCGACCCCATCTGGCCCGAAGCACCAGAAAAGGCCCTTGCTTTCATTTACCCGCCTGCTCTCCCTTAATTAGGGTATGGAAGCAGGCCTGAATGATAAACCTGATGTATGGTGGCGTTTTCTCTTTTTCAAGAAGGGAAAACACCTTGGCGGGCAGGATTTTTTACCTGCCGCCATGCCGTAACCTCCGGATCAGGAAGCTTTGGCAACCACCACCATAGCTGGCTTAAGCAAACGCCCGTGCAGCGTCCATGTTGGCGTCCAAGCCTGCATGACCGTGCCGGGTTCGTGCTCAGCACTCGGCTGTTCTGCCATCGCCTGATGCAGGTTGGCATCAAACGGCTTACCTGCCGGATCATCACACTTGATGCCGTGGCGCTCCAGAATAGAAATGAAGGAGCGTTCTGTGCTTTCAATGCCTTCACGCATTTTGGTCAGCACAGAATCTTCGCCTTCCTGCGCAGGCGGCAGGCTGGCCAGCGCACGACGCAGGTTTTCTGCGGCTTCCACAACGTCACGCGCAAATTTTTGCACGGCGTACTGGCGGGCATCATCCAGATCACGCTTGGCACGGGCGCGCAGGTTCTGGTTTTCAGCCTCTGAACGCAGCCACTTTTCCTTAAATTCGGCAACGCTTTGCTCAAGTTCGTGAATACGCGCTTCCGGGCCTTCTGCCTGACCGTTCTGCGCAGCTTCAGCAGCAGCTTCGTGTTCCGGAGCCGTCTGCTCGGCCGGGACCGGCTGTGCTGCCGGCGTTTCGACCTGTGTGGGATCTGTATCGTGAGTCATGCCTTTTGAAGTAAGCAACACAAACGCTGCCGACAAGACCCGCCACCCCTGCCATGCGCATGATTTTATGCCCTAACAACACAATGCTGAAAAAAGCTGGCCGATTCTGGACAGGGGCACTTGGCAGGATAGGATGGCAGGGCCTAGTCTATAGGGCTTGCTCGCATGGCAGCAGGGAAGGACAACGCAGACAATGACAGAGCGCACCAAGCAGACAATTGCGCTGGTGGATGATGACCGCAATATCCTGACATCGGTGCAGATGACACTGGAGGCAGAAGGCTTCAATGTTCGCACATATACAGATGGCGAATCGGCGCTGCAGGGTTTAACGGCCTACCCGGTTGATCTGGCAGTGCTGGATATCAAAATGCCCCGCATGGACGGCATGGAACTTCTGCAACGCTTGCGCACCCGCTCCAACCTGCCTGTCATTTTCCTGTCCTCTAAAAACGAGGAAGTTGACCAGCTTATGGGCCTGCGCCTTGGGGCGGATGATTACATCACCAAGCCGTTCTCCCAACGTTTGCTGCTAGAGCGCATTCGCGCTCTGTTGCGCCGGAATGAAGTGAGCCGTGCAGAAGCCAATGGTGAGCCAACAGGTGGCGCGCTGGTGCGTGGCAACCTCTCCTTGGATGAACTGCGCCACAAATGCACATGGAAAGGGGAAGATGTTCCCCTAACCGTAACGGAATTTCTGCTGGTAAAAACACTGGCCCAACGGCCGGGGCTGGTAAAATCCCGCGATCAGCTAATTGATGCCGCATATGGTGACACCGTGTACGTGGATGACCGCACCATAGACAGCCATATCAAGCGTGTGCGTAAAAAATTCCGCCAGGTGGATGACGAATTCAATCAGATCGAAACTCTGTACGGTATCGGTTACCGATATCGGGAAGACTGATCACGGTTCATGACCAGCCAGCCCGCCCCTTCTTTTTTCAAGGCGCTGGCAGGCCGCATTGGTGGCCTGCATTATCTGTCCATGCCGGGTAACAAACCCCGCAAAGGCAGCATAGAAGCCACAGCGGCTTATCAGGCCTCACGCACACGGCTGGTTTCTCCGCTGATGCGGCGGGTCTTGCTGGTTAACATTCTGCCTATTGCCCTGTTGGGCGTTACCATTCTGTTTCTTAACCAGTTTCGGAACGGCCTTCTGGCAACAGAAGTAACGGCCCTGCGTGAACAGGCCCGAATTTATGCGGGCGCGCTGGGGCAAAGTGCCGTACGCACCACACACCCCCACGCTGCTAACCCGCAGGACCGTGGCTATGTGCTGGAAGAATCTCTGGCCCGCCCACTGCTGCTGCGGCTTACAGAACCAAGCCCCAACGCCCATGCCCGCCTGTTTGGCCCAGATGGCCGCCTTGTGGCTGACAATCTGGCAGACTGGCCCGAAACGGCAGAGCCCGCCCCAGCCACACCGCGCAATGAGCAGCATGTCAAAACCATTCCTTTTCCTCCAGCCACGCAGCCCGGCATTTATGAACGGTTCCTCACGTGGTTATGGGGAAACCATAATTCGGGCATCGTCACGCTGAATACGGATGAGGAAGATATTCCCGCCCGGCCCTCTGGCACGACCATCGGAACAAAAGGCGCTCCGCCTCCTCCTCCATTGGAAGCACCGCCTTATATCCGGCGCACCGCACGCGGGCGCCTGATTATTACGGTGGCTGAGCCCGTCATGCACGATGGCAGCACCATTGGCATTATTCAGCTTACCCGCGTGGCCTCACAAGTTGATCGTTCCCTGTTTGCCATTCGGTCTTCCATTCTATCCGTTTTTCTCATGGCGCTTGTGCTGACGGTACTGCTCTCGTGGTACCTCTCTCTCACCATTGCGCGACCATTGTTGCGGCTGGCCGCATCAGCACAAGTTATGCGTGATGCAACAGGCCGCACTGGCACCGTGCCCGCACGACTGCTGGCCCGGCGTGATGAAATTGGCGATGTGGCACGTGCCCTGCAGGCCAGTGCGCAAGCGTTGTGGAAGCGGATGGACGCCATTGAGCGCTTTGCCGCCGATGTTAGCCACGAAATCAAAAATCCGCTGTCCTCCATTCGCTCGGCTATTGAAACACTACTGCGTATTGAAGACCTGAACCAGCAACGCCGCCTACTCACCATTATCAATGATGATGTGCGCAGGCTGGACCGGCTGATTACCGATATTTCAGACGCCAGCCGTCTGGATGCAGAAATGTCTCGCGCAAAGGCTGAACCTGTTGCCATTGCGCCGCTGCTTTCTGTTCTGGCGGAAATTCAGCAGGCCACCCGGCAGGAGGGACAACCCATTGTGCACACCAATGTGCAAGGTGATAGCCCAGAAAGCCCCCTGGAAGTTCTGGCTGTGGAAGACCGGCTTGTGCAGGTTTTGCGCAACCTGATCGGCAATGCCATTTCCTTTTCTCCGCCCAATGGCCACATTACCCTTTCGGCTCTGCCAACGGGCAAGATGGTCACCATTTCTGTGGCGGATGAAGGCCCGGGTATTCCGCAAGCCAAACTGGATTCGATTTTTGACCGCTTTTATTCCGAGCGCCCAAAGAATGAAAATTTTGGCCAACACTCAGGTCTGGGGCTTTCTATCAGTCGGCAGATTATAGAAGCCCTGCATGGCACGATTTCTGTTGATAATCTGCACAACCAGAGTGGGCAGGTTATTGGGGCCTGTTTTACCATTCAGCTTCCACGGGTTATTGTAACCCGTTAGCTTGGCAAAACTGGGTGCATTCAGAAGGCGTAATCTTCTTCCTGCACCTCTGTCATTTCTTCCTGCACAACCAGTTCAAAAATAATTTTGGGTTGGGAAGATGGTGCATCCTTCAGCCACATCAGTGTCATGATGGGGGAAATGGAAGGAAAAAACTGCCTGAAAACAGGAAAACAGGAAGGAAAGTTTTCAGCATCAGCAACTGTGCAGAGAATATGGGTGACATCATGCAAGGCATGCCCCTGCTTGGCCAGAAGCTCTACCCCCTGCTCCAACGCCGCACGGCACTGCTCTGCCATATCCAGCCCCTTGATATGCGGAGCCGTTATGCCTGAAAGAACAAATCCACCCGTTATATGTTTAAGATGTGGTATATGCTGTTTCACCAAAGCCCTATCTGCCTGTTGTTTTTGCGTCATGATAATGTCAGGACGTAGGGCAAGAAGGAGCGAACCGCAATTTTCTCTTTCGTAACAAACGCCTTGTTTTACGTCACAAAACGCAACGATGTGTTACGAAGTGATGCCTGCCTTGAGGATAATGCCTTCTCACAACGGGTCAAACTGCAGTAAAGTGGCGCAGCAAAGCGCTTAACAGGTTTACTGGCTGATTCCGGGTTCTGGCATTTTTGTGCATTATCAACCAGCACCTGCCAGCCTCAAGATGGAGAGGAAAAGCCGTTCATGGTTACGGCAGATGATACGCCTGCACCACGCCGCATTCTGCTGGTGTCCGGCCTATCTGGGGCGGGCAAATCCTCCATCCTGCGGATTCTGGAAGATCTGGAACACGAAGTTATCGACAATCCACCACTTGGAATGTTGGATGATATTGTAGCCCGTGCAGAACGCCCCGTTGCCATTGGGGTAGATTCTCGCACCCGTGGGTTTGATGCTTCCGCCGTGTTGGAAGCCATGGCCCGCCTGCGCATGAACCCACACCTGCGTGTTGAACTGATTTATGCCACAGCAGATGAAAGCGTGCTGTTACGCCGCTATACGGCAACACGCCGCCGCCATCCGCTGGCACCGCACGGCAGCATTAAAGAAGGCATTGAAGAAGAAATAGCCCTAACGGCTCCCCTACGGGCTGCGGCTGATCTGGTGATTGATACAACAGATATGCCCCCGCCAGAGCTGCGCCAGTTTGTAGAAAGCCGCTTCAGCCCTTGGACTGGTGGCGCACAGGAAGGCCTTACCGTAGCTTTAATGTCCTTCGCTTATCCTGCGGGCCTGCCGCGGGAAGCCGATATTGTGTTTGATGCCCGTTTTTTACGTAACCCGCATTATGTGCCCGAACTGGCCCCAAAAACCGGGCTGGATGCTGATGTAGCGGAATATGTGGCAGAAGACCGCGATTACCTGACATTCCTGAACCAAATTCACGCCATGCTGCAACTGGTGCTGCCGCGCTTTGTGCAGGAAGGCAAGAAATACGCCACCATTGCTATTGGATGTTCGGGTGGGCGGCATCGCTCCGTAACCCTTGTAGAAGCCTTGGCCAAAAGACTTTCCGCCCCGGATGGAATGGGCAGCTATGAAGGTGCGGGTAAATGGCCCATTATGGTCATGCACCGTGAACTGGCCCGGCAAGGTATTACATCTTGGCGTTGGGCCAGAAAACCTGTGGAACCTGCCTTGTCTGACCAATCACGATCTCTTTGATCTTAAAGCAGCAGTCGCGCCTGCCATCAGGCATGCCCCACCTGCCCGCTCAGGCGCAATGGATCAATATTGATAGAAGCCAAGGCACGCCGCCACTTGGCTGCATGGTCACTTCCAAATACAATATCCCGCGTGGCGGGTGCCACCAGCCACGCATCTTGCTGAAGAATTTCCTCTTCAAGCTGCCCGGCTGTCCAACTGGCATGGCCCATAGCCAACAGGGCTTCTTGCGGGCCTTTGCCTGCGGCAATTTCCTTCAGAACGTCTACGCTGCCTGTCAGGGCAATATTTGGGCTGACACTCAGGCTATTCTCCCCTTCCCATTCAGCGGAATGCAACACAAGGCCACGTCCGGCATCTACCGGCCCCCCTGCGCACAAACCAATTCGCCTAACCGGAGGCATAGGCTGGATATCAAGCTGGGTGAGTAGCTCATCAAAACTGGCCACTGCCAAACGTTTGTTCACCACAAGCCCCATGGTACCGGTATCTGGCGCATGTGCGCATACATAAATCACACTCTGAGCAAAAGGTGTTTGCGCCAACATGGGGGAAGCAACCAGCAACATACCTGCAAGAGATTGTGCCTCTTCTGGCTCGGATTGCACAGGAATAGAAGAATTTACGGATTTCATAGTAAGAATATGAGAAGCGCCTCTTTTTTTGACAAGATTGAACCTGCCTTTATGACTGACATATGCCCCACCGCAATTCGTGAAGGGCAAATATTTTGTAAGGCAATTATAGCATGAATACCCTTTCGCGCTTTCTGGATGCGCTAGACAGCTATCATGTTACGGACGGCAGCAAGTTCAAGCTGAGCGCGCACAATCCGAACGATGATGGCAATCTGGGCCTGACAAAAGCAGATGGAAAACTTCTGCTACGCAAAGTCAAAAGTCTTTTGCAAATATTGCAGGAACTTCTTTACGCCAACCAGACCCATTCCCTGCTGATTATTTTGCAAGGCATGGATGCCGCGGGCAAAGATGGTACTATCAAACATGTGATGTCTGGCGTGAACCCTCAGGGGGTTTCCGTAACATCCTTCAAACAACCCGGCCCTACTGAGCTTCAGCACGGTTTTTTATGGCGTATCCATGCTGCGGCACCGCAGGCAGGGCGGATTGTTATTTTCAACCGCAGCCAGTACGAAGATGTGCTGGTAACCCGCGTGCACCCGGAATTGCTCCAGAATGCCCATCTCACTGGAGATGTAAATACCCCCGAGTTCTGGCAGGGCCGCTTTAGCGATATCCGCCATCTGGAACATTATCTGAGCCGACAGGGCACTGTGGTTCTTAAGTTTTTCCTGAACATCTCACCCGAAGAGCAGCGTAAACGCCTGCTGGCCCGGCTGGATATTCCGGAAAAGCGCTGGAAATTCTCCCCTTCAGATTTAAGGGAGCGCGAGTTTTGGAAAGAATATGCCACAGCTTATCAGGATGCTATTGCTGAAACAGCACGCCCTTATGCACCGTGGATTATCGTGCCTTCCAACCACAAATGGTATGCGCGCCTTGTAGTTATTGGCACCATTATTCGCGCCCTTAGAAATCTGCATCAGGTTACACCCAAACCCGTGCCAGAGGTTGAGCACTTTTTGGATGATTACCGCGCCCATCTTCTGGCTGAAAAAGGCCAGATCCCCACACCACAGAACTGAATTTTCATGACATCTTCACGTTTTCCCGCCCTTATGCTGGCAGGCCTTACGGGTTTGGCAGCCTCTTTCCTTTCCTCTCCTGCGCAAGCGCGATGGGGATGGAAGCAGGAAGCTCCTGCTGCATCCTCTATGCCCGCAACCTGCAACAATCAGGATTTTCTGAGCAAACAGCAGGACTATGAAAACGGTGGCGCCAAAGGGGATACGCCCGTCCATATCTGCGGCACCGTACGCGCTGTAAGCCCCAAGGCGCGCCACACCCGCAGTGGGTGGCATGGATATTTTTACGTAACAGTCGCCCCCAACATTTCTATCCGGATTGTAACCAATCTGGATGAAATGCACACGCCATCATGGCCGTGGGTCAATAAGGGAGACCAAGTGGAAGTAGTAGGCCGTTACTATTACGATTCCTACCGTAAGCAGGGCATTGACTGGACACACCGTGGCACTGGCAAATCTTGGCCAATTCCGGGTTCCGTTACAGTTAACGGCACAAAATACGACTGATCTTTTTTCAAACTCACACAGCATATACAAACAGGGCCGCCAGATATTTTCTGGCGGCCCTGCTGTTATTTACGCACGTGGCTTAAGCTCAATTAGCCCGTTGCTTCTTCCTCATGTTCGCTGCCGTGGGTATCTTCCCCATTGCTGGAAGAGCCACCGCTGCTTTCAACAATATCAAACGCCAACTCACCGTTCTTCAGGCCAATTTTTACAGCTCCACCCTTTGCCAACTTGCCGAACAACAGTTCTTCGGCCAGCGGCTTCTTGATGGATTCCTGAATAACGCGCCCCAAAGGCCGTGCACCATACAACCTGTCATACCCGCGCTCTGCCAGCCATTCCTTGGCAGCGGAAGACAATTCGATGGTTACGTTGCGGTCTGC
Organism: Acetobacter sp. DmW_125128; assembly: GCF_008704325.1. NCBI lineage: Bacteria > Pseudomonadati > Pseudomonadota > Alphaproteobacteria > Acetobacterales > Acetobacteraceae > Acetobacter > Acetobacter sp. DmW_125128. The sequence continues at coordinate 159,794 of NZ_VHOP01000001.1, forward strand.
CAACTGTGCTTCCAACTGAAGCACAAATTTTTCAACCACCTGCCCCACAATTTCAGGCGAAAGGTGTGCAAACGGAATAATAGCATCCAAGCGGTTGCGGAATTCTGGTGTGAACAGGCGTTTAATGGCCTCTTCATCCTCACCTTCACGCACCTGGCGGCCAAAGCCCACGGCCTCCTTGCTCATATCCGATGCACCAGCATTGGTGGTCATAATCAGGATGACGTTGCGGAAATCCACCGTCTTGCCGTTATGATCCGTCAGCTTTCCGTTATCCATAACCTGCAACAATACGTTGTACAGATCGGGATGTGCTTTTTCTATTTCATCCAAAAGCAGCACTGCGTGTGGATGCTGATCAATAGCATCCGTCAGCAAACCGCCCTGATCGAAACCAACATACCCCGGAGGCGCACCCAGCAGACGAGAGATAGAATGCCGCTCCATGTATTCGGACATATCGAAGCGAACCAGCTCAATCCCCAGCGCCGTTGCCAACTGGCGGGCCACTTCTGTTTTACCAACCCCAGTGGGGCCAGAGAACAGGTAGTTACCAATTGGCTTTTCTACATCACGCAGGCCAGCACGTGCCAGCTTGATGGCGGCAGACAGGGCATCAATAGCCTGATCCTGCCCAAACACCATTCCTTTCAGATCGCGTTCCAAAGAGCGCAGCACTTCCTTGTCATCCGCAGAAATGCTTTTGGGTGGAATGCGGGCAATACGTGCGATAATATCTTCCACATCCTTCAGGTTCACCGTCTTGCGGCGGCGGCCTTCAGGCTGAAGCATGCGCGAAGCGCCTACCTCATCAATCACGTCAATCGCCTTATCCGGCAACTTGCGATCATGAATGTACTTGGCAGACAGTTCCACTGCCGCGCGAATGGCTTCTTCCGTGTAACGCACTTTATGGTGTTTTTCGTAGCTGCCTTTCAGGCCGCGCAGAATCTTCACCGCATCATCAATGGTGGGTTCAGGCACATCAATCTTCTGGAAGCGCCGCACAAGTGCACGGTCTTTTTCGAAGTGCTGCCGGAATTCCTTGTAAGTTGTAGAACCGATGCAACGCAGCGTGCCCGCTGCCAACGCTGGTTTCAGCAGGTTTGATGCATCCATCGCGCCGCCTGATGTGGCACCCGCACCAATAACGGTGTGGATTTCATCAATAAACAAGATGGCGTGCGGATCCTGATCCAGCTCTGTCACCACAGCTTTCAGGCGTTCTTCAAAATCACCACGGTAGCGTGTGCCCGCCAGCAATGCGCCCATATCCAACGAATAGATGGTGGATTTCAGCAGCACTTCCGGCACGTTACCTTCCACAATGCGGCGGGCAAGCCCTTCCGCAATGGCAGTTTTACCCACACCCGGATCCCCCACATAAAGCGGGTTGTTCTTGGTGCGGCGGCACAAAATCTGGATGGTGCGCTCAATTTCCGTATCGCGCCCGATAAGCGGGTCCACCTTACCGGCAATCGCCTTATCGTTCAGATTGACGCAATAAGTAGAAAGTGCATCCTGATTGCCTTTCTGACTTTTGCTTTCAGCCCGTTCGGGTTCTTCACCCTTTTCTGCATTGGATTCCGTACCCGCTACCGGGCGGCGCGTAGACCGATCCGGCGCTTTGGCAATACCGTGAGACAGAAAGTTAACGGCATCCAGCCGTGTCATATCCTGCAATTGCAGGAAATACACCGCATGGCTTTCCCGTTCTGCAAACAGGGCCACAAGCACGTTTGCACCTGTTACCTCATCCCGCCCGGTAGATTGCACATGAATAGCAGCCCGCTGAATAACGCGCTGGAACGCGGCGGTGGGTTTTGGTTCTGTTGGCCGATCAGATGCCAGCCCAGCCAAATCCTTATCCAGAAAACCTGTCAGATCCGTGCGCAGGCGATCCAGATCCACCCCGCACGCCCGGAACACCGTAACGGCGTCCGCATCATCAACCAGGGCAAGAAGCAGATGCTCAAGCGTGGCGTATTCATGATGCCGTTCACCGGCCAGAATGAGCGCCCGATGTAGAGTCTGTTCGAGATTGCGTGACAACATGACGAGACGCTCCTTTCCCCAGACATTGCAGGCACGGCAGCAACGCTACCCACCATACCCGCAGCCCTTGTTATCATATTTGGCTGCTTCTTCAGGAAATGCGAGTCTTATTCCGCGTAAAAAACGCGTACCATGCCGTTTTTTAGCAATAACGTTGCAGAAGTGATCAGTCTTTTTCGATCGTGCACTGTAGTGGGTGCTGGTTTTGCCGCGCCAGATCCATAACTTGCGCCACCTTGGTTTCTGCTACTTCATAAGTGAACACACCACACACCCCAACACCACGCCGATGCACGTTTAGCATGATGTCTGTGGCCTCTTCCCGATTCTTCTGAAAAAAACGTTCGAGCACGTACACCACAAATTCCATTGGGGTGTAATCATCATTCAGCATCAGCACTTTGTACATGGCAGGCTTGCGGGTTTTGGGCTTAGCCCGCACCACCACGCCAATATCGGCACCATCATCCGAAGAATCCGTGCTTCCACCACGGCGCAAAGGCCCATTACCCGTATGCAAAACAGGATCGCGATGCAGAACCATTATGGGCAAACTCCGGCAGCAGGTCAGACAAAATCATGGGGCTGTATCTTCCACCATATTGGTTACGGCAACCCCATATGGAAGAGGGCATACCACGCTATACCTTTATAACGTGGCTCTGCCCTAGTGTACTGCCATATTTGTGCCACATAGGCAGAACACACGAAAATATACACACTACCACGCCGCTAAAACTGAAACCCTGATTCGGATTTTTCCAGATTTATGTAGACGTGGGCTTGCGATCTTAAGCGGCAGACGGAATAGTAACCCTGCAGGAAGCAGGTGGGGGTGGCAGTGGCAAACAGGACAGTCATGCGGTACGCAACAACGGCAGAAAACAATAAGCTGCCCAAGCTGAAACGTAAAAAAGCGCCCTCTTTACGTAAATGGGTTGGCCTGCTGGCAGGGTTGGCCGTTGGCACCACAGCCACTTACGGTAAAGCACATGCACAGTATGCGGGGCAGTTAAGCTCTATTGTGGTAGATGCCCGCACTGGCGCTGTTCTTTCGCAAGATGATCCGGATCTCCGCCGCTATCCAGCCAGCCTGACAAAGCTGATGACCCTGTACATGACATTCAACGCCCTGCGCGCTGGTGCCATTTCACTGGATCAGGCTGTACCCGTTTCCATCCATGCTTCTACTATGGAACCTTCCAAACTCGGATTGGTTCCCGGTTCCCATCTGACTGTTGAGCAGGCGATTCTGGCCCTTGTTACCAAATCCGCCAACGATGCTGCCTGCGCATTAGGCGAGCTGATTGGTGGCGGTAGCGAACCTCAGTTTGCCGCTATGATGACGCAGCAGGCCCATTACTTGGGCATGAGCAACACCACCTTCCGCAATGCCTCTGGCCTACCTGATCCAGACCAGATGACAACCGCGCGTGATTTATCCACCTTGGGCCGCCGCCTGATTGCTGATTTTCCGGAATATTATCACTATTTTTCAACGCCGTATTTCAGCTTTCACCGCCGGATCATTCCCAACCACAACCCTATGCTGAAAGTGTATGCAGGGGCGGATGGTATGAAAACCGGCTACACGCAGGAAGCCGGACGCAACCTAGTGACCTCCGCCATACGCGACAATGTGCGGCTTGTAGGCGTAGTGATGGGGGCTTCCAGCAATACCCAACGCTCATTAGTTATGGCTAATCAGCTAGACCGTGGGTTTGATGCAGAAGGTGTGGCCCCCGTTGCACGGCCTCTTATGCTAGCTCGCGCTCAGGTTGGCACACGCACAGCCCGCAACCATCATGCCCTTATCATGGCAGCATCTGCCCACCGCCGGGTGGTGGAAGTGGCCTCAGCCCCTGCAACACGCCGTGGCCGACACGTGCTGGCCATGCCGGTTTCTGGGGGCCACCATGTGCGGCTGATTGGCGTCAAGGTGCGGCCTGCAACGGCTACATCTTCCAAAAGTGCCGCCAAACACCGCGCAGCGCATAACCACACCTAAGTTTTTTTCTGCCGATTCTTTCTGCTTAGGCAATCCGCAGCAGCATAAGCGGGTTGCCTTTGCTGCTTGCTGGCTCCATCTTGCGGCTGACTCGTTTAACGCCTGCAAAATTTAGGGAGCGCGATTATGGCCGGCAGAGGCGGAATTATTCTGCATACTGAAGAAGATTTTAAAATGTTGCGTGCTGCCGGGCGTCTGGCAGCTTCTACGCTGGATATGATTACCCCTTACGTCAAACCCGGCGTTACCACTGGGGAACTTGATCGTATTATTCATGAATACACGCTGGCGCATGATGCCGTACCCGGCCCGCTGAATTATCGTGGTTACCCCAAGGCCTGCTGCATTTCCGTCAACCATGTTGTGTGCCACGGCATTCCCGGTGATCGTGTTCTGCAGGAAGGGGATATCGTTAACATTGATGTCACCCCAAAACTGAACGGCTGGTTTGGTGATAGCAGCCGCATGTACACGGTGGGCAAGGTTGCTATCAAAGCTGCTAAGCTGATTACCGCAACCTATGAAAGCATGATGCGCGGCATTGAAGCCGTACGCCCCGGCGCCACGCTGGGTGATATTGGCTACGCCATCCAGAGCTATGCAGAAAAACACCGCTATTCCATTGTGGAAGACTTCTGTGGCCACGGCATTGGCCAGACCTTTCATACTGAGCCCAACATCCTGCATTATGGCCGCCCCGGCGAGGGCATGAAGCTGAAGGCAGGCATGGTGTTTACCATTGAACCCATGCTGAACATTGGCAAAGCAGATGTGAAAATTCTGGAAGATGGATGGACAGCCGTTACGCGCGACCGCTCCCTTTCTGCCCAGTTTGAACATATGCTGGCCGTAACCGAAAAAGGGTATGAAATCTTCACCCTTTCTCCTGCCGGTTATACCTGCCCGCCCTACCCCGTAAAAGGATAAGCCCCTATGCCTGCTCCCATACAGCGTTCTTCCCTTCCGTCCCGTTTGGTGGCGATGGCAATGCTTTGTATGGGAGTGGGGGCGACTACCATACAGCCACTATGGGCTGCTGCACCCGTAGCATCTGCACCAGACCCGCTGGCATTCAGCACAACGCAGCCTGACCAGTTGCCACCTTTAGCCCCTACACGTGGGGCGCATGGCATGGCCGTTTCTGCCCAACGCCTTGCATCCGAAGCAGGCGCGCGCATTCTGGCCCAAGGTGGCAACGCCGCAGATGCCGCCGTAGCTATGGGTTATGCACTGGCTGTTGTTTACCCTGCCGCGGGCAATTTAGGGGGCGGTGGCTTTATGCTGCTGCGTGCACCGGGCAAACAGCAAAGCGTTTTTCTGGATTTTCGGGAAAAAGCCCCTGCCGCTGCCACCCCCACTATGTTTTTAGATGAGCATGGCAATGTGCTGCCCGATCAATCCGTAATAGGATGGAAAGCAGTTGCCATTCCCGGCACCGTTGCGGGGCTGGAGGAAGTGCATAAACGCTGGGGCCAATTGCCGCGTCAGGCCGTGCTGGCCCCGGCCATTCGGCTTGCGCGTGAAGGGTTTACGCTGGAAGCCGGAGACGTAGCGCTTCTGAACACCTCTACTGAGGCATTTCGTAAAGACCCCTACGCACGGGCTATTTTTCTGCGCCCAGATGGCTCTCCCCTACAGGTGGGAGACAAGCTGGTGCAAAAAGACCTCGCCCACTCGCTTGAGCAGATTGCCCGCCACGGTGCAGATGCTTTTTACAAAGGCCCCATTGCCCACGCCATTGTAAAGGCTTCTCGCAAAAACGGTGGCATCCTCACCCTTGCGGATTTTGCACATTATGCACCGCGCGAACTCCCTCCGCTAACGTGTCATTATCGTGGGTTGGAGGTAGAAACCGCACCGCCCCCAAGCGCGGGGGGCGTTGCGTTGTGTGAAATGCTGAACATTCTGGGTGGCTACAACATGCAAACCCTTGGTTTGCATACCGCTCCCGCTTTACAGCGCGAGATTGAAGCCATGCGCCACGCTTATTCTGACAGGCGTGACTTGGGTGACCCAGCTTTTGTGCCCAACCCCAGCCAACATTTGCTAGACCCAGCCTACGCAGCCGAAATACGGACACATATCCCCACAGACCACGCCGTGCCTTCTACATCCTTGAAAGCCGGGGATGCCTCTGCCGAAAAACCCGAAACTACTCAGTTTTCTGTCATGGACAAAAATGGCTTTGCCATTTCCACCACGTACACACTGAACGGGTGGTTTGGGGCCAAAGTGATTGGTGGCAACACTGGCATCTTCATGAATGATGAGATGGATGATTTTTCCATCAAACCCGGCGCGCCCAATATGTTTGGTATTCCCGGCAGCACAGCCAATGCCATTGCTCCGGGCAAAACGCCTCTTTCTTCCATGACACCCACCATCCTCTCCCGCAATGGCAAACCCATTATGGTGATAGGCAGCCCCGGTGGCTCTCGCATTCCTACCATTGTGCTGTCTGTTATTCTGGGCGTTGTGGATTATGGCTTAGATATCCAGCAGGCCATTGATCTGCCACGCCTGCACGAGCAGTGGATGCCCGATGCGGTGGAAATAGAATCCGGCGCAGTCTCCTCGGCTGTAGAGCGCACGCTGGAGCATGAGGGCTATCATTTTGCCCCGCATGCACCATGGGGCATACCGGAGGGTATTCTGGCCGGTAGCCCGCGCTTAACAGACCAAACCACAGGAGCACCGCCCTATTTTGGCGGATATGACAGACGCCACCCCGGCGGTGCAGCTATAGGCGAGTAAGCCTATAGCCTGTCCAGCTTGTGGGTTTCTCCCTTAGGGTCTTTTACCTGCTGCGGGCCTTGCACGTATTCAGGCCCCAAGGGCACCTTGCCGTACCCTCCGGGAATATCCAGCACATAAAGCGGCCATGCCAAACCGGTGACACGTCCGCGCAACCCCCCAAGCAGGCGCTGCCCTTCCTCTACAGGCACATGAAAATGTGCCGTACCGGGGGCTGGGTCTAGCTGATGCAGGTAATACGGGCGCATGCGCGTTTCCACCATGGCACGGAACAGGTCTTCCAACGCCTGTTCGCTATCATTCACACCACGCAGCAAAACAGACTGCCCCAATAGCGGAATACCCCTGCGCACAATGCGCTTAAGGCATGCGCGTGCAGGTTCCGACATCTCGCGCGCATGGTTGATGTGCACGGCCATCCACATAGCTTTGTTTGTTTCCAGCGCATCCAGCAGGGCGTCTGTTACCCGCTCTGGATCCGCTACGGGCACGCGGCTATGCACACGAATGGTCGTGACATGCGGCATGCGTGAAAGCTCTGCTACAATATGACCAAGCCGACGCGGAGAGAGCATAAGCGGATCTCCGCCCGTTAGAATCACTTCGCGAATCTGTTTATGTGTACGCAGCCATTCCAGTGCTTGTTCCAACGCGGCATCATCCAACACACCGCCATCTGGCCCCACATGCTCGCGCCTAAAACAGAATCGGCAATAAAGCGGGCAAATCAACAAGGGCTTCAGCAACGCCCGATCTGCGTAACGATGCACAATGCCGGGAACGGGTGAAAGTGCATTATCACCAATAGGGTCGGAACGCTCCTCTGGTGCAATCTCCAATTCCTGCGCAGAAGGCACAACCTGTACGCCTATCGGATCATCCGGCGAGGTGATTAAATCCAGAAAAGCTGGCGGAATGGCCGTAGCATAATGTTGGGCAACATCGTCCAGCATCTCATGCTGTTGAGGAGGCACCAAACCGGCTGCTATCAGATCATCCGGGGTGCGCAGTGTTTTGCGCCGTGAAAAAGAGGGCTTGACCGGGAAAGACATGTCACGCCTCTACTCCCCTCATGTCAGACTCTGCAACTGTTCAGCCCAATCCGGGTCTAAAAGACCCCGATCATATTCTTGACCGGCTTCCTTTTCTGCTGCGCCGCAATCTGGTTTGGCGCGGGACGCGTGCCTTTCTGGAATCTCGCGGCTGCGTGGAAGTGGAAACACCTTACGCCGTGCCCACACCGGGGGAAGAGGTGCACCTGCAACCTTTCCATACCGTGCGGGAAACCCCTGATGGCATGCAACAAAACCTGTTCCTGCACACCAGCCCGGAATTTGCCATGAAGCGTATTGTGGCGGCCACTGGGCTACCTGTTTTTCAGTTTGCGCGTGTCTGGCGGAATGGAGAAGGCAGTTACCTCCATGCCCCCGAATTTACCATGCTGGAATGGTACCAACCCAACATGACACTGGAAGGGCTGATGGATGAAACCGAAGCCCTTTTGCAAGCGGTGTTGCCGCCGATTCTTCAGCATTCAGACCACAGCCTGAGCATATCTGGGCCGTTTGAGCGGCTTACAATGCAAGAAGCTTTCCATCGCCATGCGGGTGTAGATCTGCTGCCCACAGAAGGAAATGCACAGGCCTTGGCAAAAGCAGCAAGCTGCACATTGCGTGAGGGGGAAACGTGGGAAGACCTCTTTTTCCGCCTGTTGATGGAGCGGATAGAACCGGCCATTGGCCGTACGCGCCCCACTTTTCTAACCCATTGGCCTGCCAGCCAAGCCGCATTGGCGCGCAAAAGCCCACAAGACCCGCGCGTTGCCCTACGGTTTGAACTTTATGCCGCAGGCATGGAGTTAGCGAACGCTTTTGAAGAACTAACAGACACCACAGAACAACGTGCCCGCTTTAAGGCCGACCGCCAGCAGCGCCAAACTCTGTACCCCAACCGTCCAGAATGGCCCGTGGATGAAAAACTGCTAAGCGCCCTGCCCCATATGCCTGCCTGCTCTGGCATTGCACTGGGGTTTGATAGGTTGGTTATGCTGGCTTGCGGCACAACACGTATACAGAACGTCTTGTGGATAAACGGTTAGTCTGCAACATTTGGCGCAACCATAATATGTTGTTTAACATTTATCCGTATGATGCCCGGTTACAATACTACCGGCGGGAGCCAGAGCTGCCATGATGCATAAAAGATTTATCCTGCTGCTGGGCGCTCTGGCTCTAACGGGTTGCCAAGTACCTAGCAAAAAGGAACGGCGCCAGCTTGATTCCATGATCGGCAAGCAAACAACTGATGTGGTGCGCACATTTGGCGTACCCACGCGGCAGTTTGTTGCCGGTAACCACACCTTTTTGGCTTATATCAACCAGCAAACCGATTACACCATGCCCATGAGCGGTTGGGGATGGGATGGCGGCTGGGGTGGCTGGGGCGGATACGGCCCCGGCTGGGGTATGGGCGGTTGGGATGGTGGCTGGGGCGGTATGGGGGGTGGCATGGGCACAGCCTATACCTATACCTGCCAGACTACGTTTGAACTGGTAAACGGTATTGTAACAGCCTGGACAATGCGAGGAGACGGGTGCTGAGTATGCCCGGTGCAGTCTTCTACTTCATGAAGCCAGTCTTTCTTTTAGCGGCATGATCTTTTGGGAGACATCCATGCACCTTAAGCATGTTCTGTACAGAACAGCCTTTAACCCACGTGCGCTTGCACCCGCAGCCATAGGCATTGCCGCCTTGGCACTTGGCGGCTGTACACAAAGCCGCGCACGGCAGGATACGTATAAAGTTGCCAATTCAACCTGTTCGTACATGATGCCAACAGTTTCGGGCACACGCACTTACGCACCTGCAAAACCAAGCCAGACCCGAGAGGTAGAACCAAAAAGCGCTCCAGATAGCCGGGTTGCCTACCCCAACCCGGAAACACCGGCTTTTTGTGACCGCCCGCTGTCGGATACACTCCCGAGTTCTCTGGAAATGGCAGATTACACCCATCTGCTCAATACAACTGGCCTGTTAACCACCTTACAACGGAGTGGGCCATTTACAGTTTTTGGCATTCCGAATTCAGCACTAGAAACCTATAACGCCCAAACAGGCGACAAACTGACAAGCCCGGATAATACGGCTGTTATCAAGGAAATGCTGTCTTACACCATTGTTAAAGGGCGTTGGCCTCTGGCCAAAATCAAGCATGCTGCTCTGGCTTCTCCTACCCAGTCTGTCGGGCTTCCTACTCTGAATGGCCAGTTGCTTTCCGCGTGGGTGGATAATCAGTCTGGCCAAGTTGTTATTGGTAATGGGCAGGGCATGACGTCTCACCTATGGGTTACGGGTATTCCGCAGTCCAACGGTGTGCTGTATTTTATGCAAGATCTGATTCTTCCACCTATGCCGCAGCAGAGCGCCAGCGCTACCACGCCTGTTTCTGCGGCCTCTGTAACCCCTGTCAGCCGCCCACTGCCCACAGCACAGGCACAGGCACAGGCACAGGCACAGGCACAGGCACAGGCACAGGCACA